>JASFRP010000290.1:0-5288 GCA_050114895.1 Gemmatimonadota bacterium | reverse complement strand
CCGGGGGGAGGCCGACGTCCCGGGAGAGGAAGCGGGCCACGGCCCTGGTTCCGCCCTCGAAGGACCCGTCTCCAAGGGTCACTCTCCCCAGGGTCTTTCCCACCGTCTCCGCCAGGAGATTGTCGCTCTCCTTGTTCACGACCCGAAGGATCTCCAGCAGAGGCGGGGAAACGAGATGACTGATGATTCGGGGACGGCGTTCTCCGAGTCCTCCGGGGGCTGTTCCCTGGGCGAGAATGGACTCCTGCGGGTCCCGGACCACTCTCACCTCCCCAGCCACCGCGATCCCCTGGGCTTCCAGGGCCTGTTTCAGGAGCCGACCCGCAAAGATCAGGGGTTCAGGGACCGGTAGCTCCCTCCAGACGTCCCTCCCCCCCAGCGGAATCTCCCCCTCGATCCCGATGGGATCCGCGGGCGCGTCTCGGAACAGCCAAACCCGGGAACGGGTCCCCGGAGCAGCGGTGAGGGCTGCGTTCACCACCGGGATACCGGATCCGGGAGGCAGCGTGGAGATGGAAGGAGGAAGATGGGCGGCGGCGGCGGCTTCGACCCTGATGGTCAACACGTTCTCGTTGACGGCAACCGCCGAAACGGGAGCGGCAAAGGGGTCGTTGAGGTCTGCCGGATCCCACTCGGGGTGGAGATCGGGCCCCGTGAAGTAGCTACCGTCCACCACGAGGTTGCCCTGGATCTCTCGGATTCCCGCCTCCGCCACCCCCCGAGCCAGCGTGTCCATGGGAGCGGTCGGCGAGGGGAAGAACCGGTCGGAGAGTGTCGGGTCCCCGGTGCCGTAGAGAACCAGATCTCCCTGAAGCACCCCTCCCGAGAGAGTACCGGAGGAGAGCAGGAAGGTGTCGTAACGGAAGTCCGGGCCCAACAAGTGCAGGGCTGCCGCCGTGGTAAGTAGCTTCTGATTCGAGGCCGGCACCATGGGCTCGCCGGGGTTCACGGCCAGGAGGGTGTCTCCCCGGTCCAGGGAGACTGCCAGGATCGACCACCGTCCCCCGCGATACGCGGAAGAGCCGAGGGATCTCTCCAGCTCTCTCCGTAGCGCCACGATCTCCATGGCAGGGGGGGTATCCTCCCCCAGGGGAGGGGCGAGCGCCAATCCCGAGCTTGCCAGGATGAAGAGGGGAAGGATCCGGGAGTTGCGACTTGACATAGTGGTGGGGCTGTGGCCTCGAGGCAGATCAGGGCTCCAGCCGTGCCCTCGCGTTCCGCGTAGCAGGGATCCGGCGGTCGACGTGCATTCCCGACAATCTACGCCTGCGGCGCGCAACGGCTACAGAAGCCCGTTAGCTCCAACCTGTATCCGGTGACGGAGAAGCCTTCGAGCTCCCGCCCCAGGGCGTCCATATCACTGTCTGAGAAGCTCCCCGGGACATCCACCACGGTTCCGCACCTGACACAGCGGGCATGGTGATGAGGCTCCGTCCGGGCATCGTACCGGGCCGATCCGTCACTGTAGGTAAGCTTGGCTGCGAGGCCACAGGAGACCAGCGTCTCCAGGCTCTTGTAGACGGTCGCCAGAGAGATACCGGGAACGTGGTTCCGCACCTCGCGGAAGACCTCGTCGGCGTTTGGATGACTGGTGGTGGAGGAGAGGAACCTGTAGACTGCCGCTCTCTGCTCGGTATAACGATGACCCGTGTCCTCCAGGGCTTTCCTGAGGCGGGTGTTCATGGTCTCGGTGGCGTTTCGCATACTTCCTGGTGGCTTCGCTGAGTTAGACGTTTCTCTCGGCTAATATTCAAAGGTAGTCTCACACTCTGGAGTGTCAATATTGATTCTTGATAGCCTGAGCCGATCCCCCCGGCACGACTCTGGGGCCTCGGGGCCCTTCCCCTGGGGTCTTCGGAGATGAGCGCCCCTTCCCACGCCGACCCCATCCTGACGCTGGAGCCGTTCCTGGATGCGGTGCGGGACGGACTGGACGGAGAGGGATGGGAGCTGTCCGGCCTCCAGAAGACTACCAGCTACGAGTTCGAAGGCCGGTGGGCTGGCGAGTCCTCCCGGAGCGCCTACCTCTTCTTCCACCGGGAGGACCTGCCGGACTGGGCCAGTATCGACGCGTTCCTGGATGAAACCAGCAGAGGTCTGAGGGGAAATCTCGCCCTGGTGCTGGATGGCCCCGTGTTGGCGAGGATAAGAGACCCCGGGAGGGCCATGGAGGGGCTGACGGTCCTGGCCAGAGACGCACTCCCCCGTGGGTACCAGGCCCCTCTGACCCTGCGGTATCGCCTTCCCGACCTTGGGGAGAATGCCGCCGGGGCGGATACCGAGATACGGATCAAACTCGTTCTCCCCAAGGAGGCCATGCGCTCGGGGTTCTCCGCCGTGTCCGCCCTGGCGGCCACGGCGGCCAGAGCGTTTCAGGAGATCATGAGATCCCCCGGGCTGCAGCCCTACTGGCCGGAGGAGGATGGGTCCGGAAGCCTGGGAGTATAGGGTGCGGCCCGCCGTCCCCTGAGGAGCCGAAGGCCGTTGGAGATCACCACGATCGTGCTCCCCTCGTGGCCCACCACCCCGGCGGGAAGGCTGATTCGCCCGGTCAGTGCCAGGACCACCAGAGTGACGATGACCCCGGAGGCGAACACCAGGTTCTGGAGCACGATCCTCCGGGCTCGAAGGCTCAGTTGCCGAGCGTACGGAATTCCCCCCAGGTCGTCTCCCATGACCACGACGTCAGCCGTCTCCAGCGCGACGTCCGTTCCTGCCGCTCCCAGCGCGATTCCCACATCGGCGGTGGCCAACGCCGGAGCATCGTTGACCCCGTCTCCCACCATCGCCACCGCTCCGAACTCTCCCCGGAGCTCCTCCAGAATCCTGGACTTGTCCTGGGGCAGGAGTCTGGAGAAGACTCTCCCTACCCCCAGCGCCGTCGCGATGGCGTCGGCGGTCCTCCTATCGTCCCCTGTGATCATGGCCACTTCCTCCACTCCCCCGGCCCGGAGGGCGACCAGAGCCTCCCGGGCACCCGGACGGGGCTGGTCCGCGATGACCAGTACACCCACGTGCGCTCCGTCCGCGGCGACGAAGACCGGGGACGCCGTCTCCCTCCCGCCGTCCTCGAGCCACCGGACGAGGATGGCCGGGACGGGAGTGCCGAGGCGTTCCTCGATCCATTCCCGACGGCCGACGGCTACCCGGATCCCTTCGACCCTCCCTTCCACCCCCTGCCCGGCGAAGGACAAAAAGTCCCGGGGCTCGGGAACGGTGAGGCCCAGCGCCTCAACCGCCCGGAGTATCGCCTGGGCCACGTGATGTTCGCTCCGGGACTCCAGTCCGGCGACGAGGCGGAGAAAATCCTCATCCTCGGGAAAGAGGCCTGGACAATGTCCCCGGGGCCCCTTCACCGGGTCCATCATGGGGCACACACGCTCCGGGAGCCGGGTCATGACCTCCGCTACCTCCGGACTCACCACCATATGCCCTGGTCCCTCGCCCTTCAGGAGGTGGAAGAAGCCCGCCACTTCCGGACGTCCCTGTGTGAGGGTGCCGGTCTTGTCGAAGGCGATCACCTTCACGCCGGCCAGGGCGTCCAGATGAGCCCCTCCCTTGAAGAGGATTCCGCTCCTGGCGCCATTCGAAACCGCGGAAACGATGGTGGCGGGAATGGAGATGACCAGAGCACAGGGAGATGCGACAACGAGGAGGGTCATGGACCGGTAGAAAGCATCATGAAATCCCCACCCCAGGACAGTCATGGGGATGACGACGGCCAGGAGGGCTCCCAGGAGTACCACGCCGGCGTAGGTGCTTTCGGCGTCTTCAATCCAGCTCTGGGCCGGCGCCTTCGCCTCCCGGGCCTCCTCCACCATGCGAATGACCTTGGCGAGGGTGGAGTCACTGGCCCGGCGAGTAACGCGGATGTCCAGGGTCCCGGAGGAGTTGAGCGTGCCGGCAAAGACCTCGTCCCCCATCTTCTTGCGAACGGGAACTGCTTCCCCCGTCAGGGTGGACTCGTCCACCGGGGACTCTCCTGCCACCACCACTCCATCCATGGGGAGACGTTCTCCGGGGCGGACCCGCACCACGTCCCCGGGAGAGAGTTTCCCGATGGGAACCGTGGTTTCCCCAACACCGTCCACCAGAGCAGCCACCTCCGGGCGCAGCTCCATGAGGGACCTGATGGACCGTCGGGTGCGCCCGAAGGCGAAGGTCTCCAGCGTATTGCCGAGGGAGAAGAGAAAGAGAAGGATGGCGCCTTCGGCCCAATGACCCAGGAGAGCGGCTCCTCCAGCGGCCGTGACCATGAGCAGGTCCACCTCGAGGCTGGCTCGCCTGAGGGCCTTCAACGCCTCCAGAGCAGCTTCCCACCCCCCGGCGAGGTACGCCACGGCATACAGGGCCATGCCGAAACCCTGAAGGCCGAGGAGGCCGTGGACGCCGGCCCCCATGAGGCCGAAGAGGGCGCAGGCGGCCGTGGATAGGGCAAGCGGGCGCCATCCCGGGCCTTCCTCCCCCTCCCCCTCCCTCCGGAGTGGGGGTGTTTCCTCTTCGGCAACCGACGCGGGGGGCGATATCAGCTGGGGGAAAGGGATTCGGGTCAAGGCAGGCCTTGGAAATGGACGAGAGTCTCTGTGAAAAACTAAGACCAGGCGGGCCACCCCTCAACGTCGGGTCTTGGTGAGGCGGGACCAGGACGGAGGGAACGGTTCGCCGGAGAATCGACATTCTTCAAGGGTCTTGTGCGAATGAGAACGAGGCGCAGCTTCAAAAGAGTCGCGCCGACGATACGGCTACCGGGAAGATTGACTTCGGGCCTTGGCTTTCGGGGGGGGGGAGGGGGAACCTGCCTCCCGCACCGGATGGCTGGCCTGTTATCCTTGATGAGACTTCTTTCGCCGGTTAACAGGTTCTGGGCCGCCTCTCCCTGGGGAGTAGGTCAGGGGGCCGAAAGGGAGCTGAGAGCATGCACGATGTTCTGAGAGCGAGACTCCTGAGGAAGATCGAGAGTCTCCCGGAGGAGCAGGTATACCAGATACTGGATTACATAGAGTTCCTGGAGTCCAAGTACGCTCGGGACATTTCTGCCGAAGCGTCGGGACTCCAGAGCTTCGCCGAGAAGCTGGAAGACCAGCTGAGGAAGCGGACGGTCAGCCCGGCGAGCCTCCGGGAGGCCTTCCAGCTCATATCTGCTGCCGACCGGGTCCTCTCCAACGTTGCCAACGTCGGAAAGGAGCTCCTGGGAGATCTCAACGGGAGCTCCGAGGGAAAGGGTGGGAAGGGAAGGGGAAGACCCACCAGGGGCACGAAGGGGAGTGGCGGGTCAGGAGAGGATGGGC
>JASFRP010000289.1:0-5289 GCA_050114895.1 Gemmatimonadota bacterium | reverse complement strand
GTGGGAGCTCGTTCGGTGACCACCTTCCATTCTTCCCCGGGAATCCCGTAGAAGGGAGGGTTCGGGGGCCCCTGCACCAGGACTCCACCGTACACGCTACGGAACACCCGGGGCTCGGGGATCCGGCTGTGGGCCGCCAGGTAGCGGCCAGCCCTCCGCACGGCCTCCGGCGCCCCGGACCACCAGGCCTCCTCCGAGGGCTCCCGAGGGCTGGCCGGAGCCCCCCCCGGCAGCGTCAGGAGCCGGAGGTTCTTCTTCTGCGTGAGGATCTCCAGCGCCTCCGGGGAGAAGCTTGGGGCCACGATGCACTCCACGAAGAGGTCGGAAATGGCCTGGGCCGTCTCCGGGTCCACCCCGCGGTTCGTGCTGATGACGGAGCCGAAGGCACTCGCGCGATCGGTCGCCAGCGCCTTCTCGTACGCGTCCTTCAGGGTCTCGCCCAGGGCCAGACCGCATGGCGTCGTGTGCTTGATGATGCACACCGCCGGTTCCGGGGAGAAGGCGAAGGGAGAGAGTGCCAGGAGGGCCCCGTCCAGGTCCAGGAGATTGTTGTAGGAAAGCTCTTTTCCGTGGAGCTGCGAGAGCCCCGCGAGCCCGCCCTCGAATCCTTCGAGGCCGTAGAATGCGGCCTCCTGATCCGGGTTCTCCCCGTAGCGGAGGGCCTGAATCCGGTGGGCCCGTATGGAGAGCTCCGGAGGGAAGCCCAAGGTTCCCTGGGCCTCTTCCACCTCATGGGCCCCCGAGCCACCCGCCCCCAGGAAGGCCGCGATGGCCCCGTCGTAGTCGCTGACGTGTCGGAAGACCTTGGCGGCGAGGAGCTGTTTCGTGGCCCTCTGGTCTCCACCGACATCGAGAGCGGCCAGAACCATACCGTAGTCGCCGGGCTCCACCACCACCCAGACGTCTTTGTGGTTCTTGGCCGCGGACCGGATCATCGTGGGGCCCCCGATGTCGATCTTCTCGACTGCCTCCGGGAGCGTGACCCCCGGCTTCGCCACCGTCTCCCGGAAGGGGTAGAGGTTTACCGCCACGAGGTCGATGGGGGCGTACCCCTGAGCCTCCAGCGCCGCCAGATCGTCGGGTTCGTCCCGCCGGGCCAGGAGTCCCGCATGCACGGCGGGATGGAGAGTCTTTACCCGGCCCTCCATCATCTCGGGGTGCCCCGTGACCTCCGCCACCTCCATCACGGGGAGTCCGGCTTCCCGGAGGGCCCGGGCCGTCCCCCCGGTGGAGAGGAGCTCCCACCCCCGCTCCACGAGGCCCCTGGCGAATTCCTGGATTCCTGTCTTGTCGGAGACGCTGAGAAGGGCACGCTGCTTCATTGGCTCCCTCGGACGGTGTTCAGGTTGGCTGTATGCCTTACCCGCCAGCGGGTCCGCTCACCGCCGTCCCGAGGATGCTGACGAGAAGGCCGCCCGGATCTGCTGAGCCGTCTCTTCCGGGCTGAAGACTGGGGCAATCTGGACCCCTTCGCCCAAGGGCGAAAGACGGGACGGCACATTCCCCTCCAGGAGGGCCCTGCAGAGGTGTTCAGCCGCCAGTGGATAGAGGAGGTGCTCCACGGCCAGAACGCGGGCGGCCAGTGTGTCGGGCGTGTCCCCCGCCAGCACCGGCACGGGCCATTGGGCCAGAATGGAGCCGGTGTCGTATTCCTCGTCCACGAAGTGGATGGTCGGACCCGAAAAGGAGGCACCCGAGGCCAGGACAGCCTCATGAACGTGGTGCCCCCACATCCCCTTCCCTCCGAACGAGGGGAGGAGCGCCGGATGGATATTGAGGATCCGCCGGCGGAAGGCCCGGACCACCGCGGGGGGGATCAGTCGGAGATACCCGGCCAGGAGAATCACCTCGATGCCATGCTCGTGGAGGATCGCCAGGGTCTGGTCCCCTACCTCCTCCAGCGGGCGCCCTTTCACCGTAACCACGACGCTGGGGACACCGGCAACTCTCCCTCGCTCCAGGACTCCGGCATCGGCCCGGTCACTGACCAGGAGCTTGATTCGGCCGGGGCTGTCGCCGGACTCGTGGTCCAGGAGGGATTGGAAGTTGCTTCCGCCACCGGAAGCGAATACCGCGATGGAGATGCTCACCTCGGCCTCCCGGGATCTCAGGCCAACTCTCCCCCGTAGTGACCCACCAGGAACGGATTGGTCTTTCGCTCCCAGCCTACAGTAGTCTCGGGCCCGTGGCCAGAGAGGAGCCGGGTCTCGTCAGGGAGGCTGAGCACTTCGCGATGAATGGATTCCATGAGCTGGTAGAAATCTCCCCCCACCAGGTCCGCCCGCCCAATTCCCCCCTGAAACACCACGTCCCCCACGAAGGCCACCTTCTCCGTCGGCAGGTAGAAGATCACGTGGCCCGGGGCGTGGCCCGGAGCGAAGCGTACGTGGACATCGCATCCGCCGAAGCTGAGAAGGTCGCCATGCGCCAGCTCCCGATCCGGCGCCGGGAGGGGCCCGAGCGAGGGAAGGTCGAAGGCTCGGGCCTGAGCCTCGACACCGTCATAGAGGCGACGATCGCCGGGGTGGAGATAGATGGCGGCTCCGGGGGCGACCTCCCGGATGGCCGGGACCCCTTCCACGTGATCCAGATGTGCATGGGTGAGGAGGATCGCTTCCAGCGAAATCCCCGTGTCCCGGATCTGCCGGGCCATGGACGGCGAAGCGGCCCCGGGGTCGATTGCCACCCCGGGGCCGCCGTCCTGGAATTCGATCAGGTACCCGTTCTCACCGAAGCCCCCCCCGGAGAAGGTGTGGATTCGGATCAACGGTTCACCTCCCTGACCCTCTCTCCTCCCGCGGCAGAGACCCGCCGTGGGGCCCTCCCCACCCTTCTCAGGCGCATCCGCACCCCGAGGCCCCGACGCTAGCCATCTCCAGCTCCTCCTCCTCCTTCGAGGGAGCGTTCCAGCCCCCCGAGAGATCCAGCATTCTGCGGAGGGCCTCCTCGGCCCGGACCCGGATCCCTTCCTCCATGGTCACCTCATACCGCTGGTGGTCCAGGGACCAGGCCAGCTTGGGAAGCGTGTTGAGCTTCATGTTTCCGCATACGGCGGCACCGGAGAGGGGGACCATCGTCTTCTCCGGATATCGTTTCTGGAGCTGGTCCACGAGCCCCCGCTCCGTGCCGAAGATGAGCGCGTCATGATCCTCCGCCATCTTCACCATCCCCGATGTGCTGGTCACGTGGTCCGCCAGGTCCAGGAGGTCCCGCCGGGCCTCCGGATGGATGACCACCAGCGCCTTCGGGAACTTTTTTCTGGCCTCGGCCAACTCCTCCAGGACCATGTCGTCATGGACGTAACAATACCCGTCCCACGCGATGATATTCTCTCGCCCCGTCTCCCGGATCACATAACGCGCCAGGTTCCGGTCCGGTACGAAGATGATGGGCTGCTCGGCGGGGATGGACTCCACCACCCGTACCGCATTGGCCGACGTGCAGGTGATGGTGGACTCGGCTTTCACCTCGGCCGTGGAGTTGACGTAGGCGACCACCGCGGCGCCGGGATGTTCCGCCTTCAGCTTTCTGAGGGCGTCCCCGGTGACGAAGTCCGCCATGGGGCACCCCGCCCGGAGATCCGGCATCAGCACGGTCTTTCCGGGGGAGAGGATCTTCGCCGTCTCGGCCATGAAGTGGACACCGCAGAATACGATGACGTCGGCGTCCGTGTCCGAAGCCTCCTGGGAAAGGCCCAGGGAGTCTCCCAGGTAGTCGCTCACCTCCTGGATCTCGACCCTCTGGTAGTTGTGGCCGAGGATTACGGCGTTCAGTTCGGCCTTTCGCCAGCGGATCCTCTCCACGAGCTCGTCCTTCGACAGAGCCGCGTAGTCGAGGACGTCGGGCAACGGCTTCAATGCTGGTCTGATCATGGTACCACTGTGTAGAGTCACGCCTCAGCTCCCGTCAGCCTGCCGGTGACAGGACTGGATGCAGGAGCGGCCCCTCGTAACCGACAGGGGGCCCATGGGGAGATCCCCGCAGGCCCCCTCCGGTAGTTGTCTTCCCCGGGGATTCATCCCCCCTCGTTCAGACGGTGAATGAGCTTCCGCAGCCGCACCCTCCCGTAGCGTTCGGGTTCCTGAATGTGAATCCGGAGCCCATCATCGTCGTGACGTAATCGATCTCTACTCCCTCGAGATACTGTGCACTGAAGGGGTCGACGAACACCCTGAGCCCCTCCAGCTCGAGGACCTCGTCGTCCTCCGCGGGAGTCTCTTCGATGTTCAGTCCGTACTGGAATCCGGAGCAACCTCCCGGCAGGACTGCCACCCTCAGACCGGCTGCCTGAGTATCCTCACCCTGGTCCTCGATAAACTTCTGAACCGTGGTAACGGCGGTGGGAGTAATAGTGATCTGCATCTCGTTCGTCCTCCGAAACCCTTCTTGGCGGGTTTCCATCTTGGTGCCGGTGGTACACGTGTGTGCGGCGCCGGTTCCGTCTCAACTCAGTGTGCGCAAAAGCGTTCCAAGCTATCAGGCTCCCCCGAATCGGTCAATACGGACCCGGGATGCAGCCGTCCGCGGCGGGACCGGCTCGGCCGCCCCTCAATGCATGCAAGTTCGGGGCCGAAGGAGTGAGAGAACCTCGGCCCCGGGAGGCAGCTATCCTGCTGAAAGGATGAGCCGGGCGGCGTCCAGGAGTGAGTCCACCACGATGGTCCCCTCCCCGACTGCGACTTCCTCCTCCAGACCGTATCCGGTCCTCACCAGGATTCCCGTTCCCCCCAGGGTCGCCGCCGGGACCACGTCCTTCTGCCGATCCCCAACGAAGTAGGAATCCGATAGATCCAGCCCCAGTTCCCTCGCCGCCTGGACGTACATTCCCGTATTCGGCTTCCGGCACTCGCACGGCCCGGTGAACTCAGGATGGTGCGGGCAGAAATATGTGGCGTCCAGATCTACGCCCGTGCGGCGGAGCTCCTCGTCCAACTGGTGGGCCACGGCGTGGTAATCGTCCAGGGTGTACAGACCCCGGGCAATCCCGGATTGGTTGGTCACCACCACCAGGGCAAACCCGCCCTCGGCGAGGAGGCGGAGCGCCTCAGGGACGCCCGGGAGAAGGCTCACGCCTTCCGGGTCCGCCAGGTAGTCTCGCTCCTGAATCAAGGTGCCGTCCCGGTCCAGGAACACGGCTCTCCGAGAAACGGGCTTCGTTTCGGGTCGATCCCCCTCATGGGAGGAGGGCTCTTCCCTCATTCGGCTCTGTCCTGGAGTCCGGAGGTCTGCCGATGGGACAGAGTATCGGAGGAAGGGGGCGAAAGGCCCCGAAGTGCAGCAACCAGGGTC
>JASFRP010000288.1:0-5299 GCA_050114895.1 Gemmatimonadota bacterium | reverse complement strand
GAGCTCCGTCGCTCCAGAAACCCGAGCTTGTCTGCGTCCGCGATTCCTTGCACTTCGACGGGGTTTGGTGGACCGGCAACAATTCGTCCGTCTGGGTATCGCCACTCCACGCTGTAGTCCTCGGCCCTCACGATGGCAAATTGGCCTTCGGGCCCCACAGCCCAATCGTCCCGCCCCTCCATCTGGGTGGACATCGTTCGAACCGAGCTCCCGGAGCGGGTCACCCTGGGTTCCGGCCTCCAGATCCATCCCATGGTGTCTACGGCCTCCGTGGCCCGGTCGTAGCGGACTACTAGGGTCGAGTCAGGGGGGCCCTCCCCCATGCTAAAGCTGCCGGTGTAGTACAAACGCCCCTGGGCGTCGGCAAACCTCGGCATGATCACGTCCAGTCGCCCGTCGCCCGTGGCGGCTGCCATCGCCATGCCCGAGTGGAAGGTGCCTGCCGGGTCGATGACGGTCAGCCGTAGCTTGCCGATATCCACCAGAAGGGTGGAGTCACCCGGTAGAGGGAACACCTGGTCGGGTTGCTTGTATTCCTGGGGGCCTTCTCCGACCCGCCCCAGTGTATCGGCGGTCCCGGCGAGAAGGTCGATCCGGAGGACGACCTGGCTGAGGGGATCGGCCACCAGGACGGACCCGTCGGCGGTCTCCCGGACGGAGTTGACGAAGCTCAGAGCCTCGGGATAGGAGGCTTCCAGCTCAAGGCGAGCCGCCGCGCCGCTGGGCAGGCCGGAGGAAGGTGGAGCCTCCCCCCCGGAGCATCCCGCGACGGCGATGGGGAGAAGGGCGGTCAGGATGAACAGCGGTGGCTGGGCTCGCCTGTTCATGGAGGTGCTCCCGAAGGTGAGTTGGCGGAGACCTTCCAGACCGGTGTTGATGGGTCGAAGGCGTCCAGAATGCGTGTCTGCCCCGTCAACGGGGCGAAAATCGAGAACTCGATGGTGGTCTCGTATTCTTTCGATTCGTGGAGAGGCGTTTCCGTTGGCTGGCGTCCGGGACGGCCGGCTCGTGGAGGCCGGTCGAGCCCCCCTCAGTGGGGGGCAATGTCGGGGCTCGGCCACCCCTTGCCAAGGCCGACGGAAACTTGTCGATTCACTCGGAGACGGGTGCGGAAACCCCCGTCGCCTCACACGGGGATGAGCCGCCCCAAAGAGAAGCCTAACAACGAGGGAGTTTCCCATGCAGGAGCAGGGAAGGGCGAAGAGCGACTACGGACTGTCGGCGCACGGCATCAGGAACGCCAATACCGTGTGGTGGAACCTCTCCACTCCGGCTCTCTACGAACAAGCCGTACAGCGGCACGAGGGAAACGTGGCCCACCTGGGGCCCCTGGTGACTCGGACCGGCCAGTATACCGGACGGTCTCCCAAAGACCGGTTCATCGTAGAGGAGCCCACCACGAAGGACCTGATCTGGTGGGGCAAGGTGAACCACGGATTCGACCCCAAGCGGTATGAGGTCCTTCGGGCCCGGCTCACGGCGTACCTCCAGGGTCGGGATCTCTTCGTGCAAGACTGCTACACGGGGGCCGATCCGGACCACAAGATGCCGATTCGGGTCGTCAACGAAACGGCGTGGCACAACCTGTTTGCTCGGAACATGTTCATCCAGGAGCCCGATCCCCAAAAGCTCATGGTCCATGTTCCGGAGTACACCATTCTCCACGCGCCGGGATTCCTTGCGGTGCCGGAGGAGGATGGTACGAACTCGGAGGCCTTCGTCGTCCTTCACCTGGGTCGGAAGGAAGTCATCATCGGCGGGACCGCCTACGCCGGGGAGATCAAGAAGTCCATGTTCTCCATCATGAACTTCCTCCTCCCCCAGAAGGGCGTCCTCCCCATGCACTGCTCCGCCAACTATGGCGAGACCAGGGACGACGCCGCCCTCTTCTTCGGCCTCTCCGGAACGGGAAAGACGACCCTGTCCGCCGATTCCACCCGGACGCTCATCGGGGATGACGAGCACGGTTGGAGCGACAACGGTGTCTTCAACTTCGAGGGCGGCTGCTACGCCAAGGTGATTCGCCTTTCCCCGGAGGGGGAGCCGGAGATCTTCGAGACGACCCGGCGCTTCGGCACCATCCTCGAGAACGTGGCCATGGACAGTGCCCGAAGGCGGTTGGACCTGGACAGCAGCGAATTCACGGAGAACACTCGGGCGTCCTACCCCATCCCCCACATTCCGAATGCCACCCGTGACGGCGTAGGGGGGCATCCCAGGAACGTCCTATTCCTCACAGCCGACGCCTTCGGGGTCCTCCCCCCGGTGTCCAAGCTGACCAGAGAACAGGCCATGTATCACTTCCTCTCCGGTTACACCGCCAAGGTGGCGGGAACCGAGCGAGGGGTCACCGAGCCGCAGCCCAACTTCAGTGCCTGCTTTGGCGCGCCGTTCCTACCGCTGAATCCCACCGCGTACGCAGAGCTCCTGGGCAGGAAGCTGGACGCCCACGGCTCCGATGTGTGGTTGGTGAACACGGGATGGACCGGGGGGCCCTTCGGCGTCGGGAGCCGGATGAGCCTCAAGTATACCCGGGCCATGGTCCGGGGCATTCTGGACGGGACTCTGGCGCAGGTCGCCACGCATCCGGATCCCATCTTCGGGATCCAGGTTCCCGAGAGCTGTCCGGACGCGCCGGCGGAGATCCTGGATCCCAGGAACACCTGGGAGGACAAGGATGCCTACGACGCTCAGGCCCGGAAGCTGGCGGGGATGTTCGTGGAGAACTTCAGACAGTTCGAGGCCGATGCGTCGGGAGGAGTGAAGGAGGCGGGCCCGAAGACGGGATAGATTGACGCGCTCCACCGGGGGCCGGCCTGCGCCGCCCCAGGGAGAGCCCGGACCGGCGACGGATGGCCGGCCCGGGCTTTCCCGTGGGACTTCCGTCGGAACCTACTCCGGGCTCCGTTGCGCTGATGATAGCCAGCCAGGAAGTAGGGGGCGAGGACCTTCCTATCCGTGCCCCCTCGAATGGGTGTGACCGGCGCCCCTCACCGAACGGGGATCACCACCGAGAGTTGGTGGGTCGTAACGCGTGCATCCTGGAGAGTGAGAGGACCGGTGGGCGCGAGGATGAAGTCGGCAGCCGCGGCCATGTCCAGCATGGCGGCCCGCTCAGCCGTCCACTGGACCCCGGGGCGACCGGTGCCGGTGGTCACGCGGCCCGCGTAGTGGAGTACGGCCCCTCCCAGGTCCAGGCTGATCCCGACGCTCGGGCTCCACTCCATCCAGCTCTCGTCCTGATTCCGACGCATCGCCTCCACCCTGTTGAACTGTTCCAGCTCGTAGGCGATGGACCGAACCTGGACCCCACCCCGGAAGGTCGCGCGACGATACTCCCAGGACCCCCCCGCCCGGACAAGGAGGTTGGTGAACCGGAAATCATTCTCTATCGTTCTTTCCCCGGCCTTGATGACTTCCCCCATCACGGAAACGGTGTCCGCCGCCGCGTCGGCCCACGTCTCGCTCCGGATGGGCTCCAGGGCCATCTCCACGGCGAGACGGGTGGGACCCTCCACCTTCGAGAGCCCGACCCCCAGTCCATAGGCCCGGGTATTGCCCGGATCTCGGGGAATGTTCTGGATCTCGTAGTTCGGGATCTTGGGGTGGTCCTTCCAGTTCCCCGTCAAGGACCATCCGATCTTCCATCCAGGGCTGCCCAGGGGCCTTCGATAGACCAGATGCGCTCCCCAGGTGTCGGTATGGTCCAGGTTCTCCTCAGCCCGGGGCATCCACTGCGGGAGAGGTCCCGTATCCGGCACTCCCGGAGTCCAGACCAGGTCCACGTAGGTGACGTCGTGTGTCATTCGCAGCTTGGACCGAAAGAGAAGGAACTCCAGGGATCGCTCTCCCTCCCACTCCTTCAGGACTCCGACGCGCAGATCGGACAGGGTCCCCGACTGGTGAATCTCCTGGCTCATGGCATAGAGGAGGTCCACACCGTCCATGGCGCCGAGGTCAGCCCAGAGCCCGCTGATGCCCACCGAGAGGCGGGCATCGGCAAAACGGCGGCCCAGGATCCCGAAAGCGTAGAGATTCCGAGCCGATCTCTCGGAGAGGCTCTGGGGTGGGGGGCCCCAACTCCATGGGGTCAGGAGCCACTGCTCCCGCCTCGCTCCCTCCACCTCCTGAAGGGAGACACCACCCCCGCCGAACCAATCCCCGGAGCGGAAGATCGTTCCGACGGGTAAGGTCCGTCCCGAGCCGTTTCCACCGGAAACGTCATAGAAGGTCGGGGCTCCGAAGAAGAAGCTCCCGTCCAGGCGGCCTCCGGTACCGGGGTTCACGAAAGGGTCTCCCAGAGTATCGACAAGAGCGAGGGAGACTCCCCCCATGGACATGCTCGTCGACGGGAAGAGCAAGAACTGGTCTCCTGCCGCCACCGGGACCGTCTTCACCGGAACGACCTGCGTGGATGCGGGGGCTGGGAGGCCCATGAGCGCGAGGGCCACCATGAGGGCCCGTGTTCCTACAGGAAGCTCCACCAGGGAGAGTCGCATCCTGCCTCCTGTTCAGCCCTCCGGGGGCTCCATGAAGACGCCGACGAAGAGAACGGTCCCGGAAAACCGCTCTCGGATCAGGAAGATGAAGGGGTGGTCTGCCCGGAAGATGAAACGGTCGGGAAGCGCCGACCGGTCGATCTGCACCATCGTTACTCCCGCCGCCTCGGTGCCCTCCTCGTTCACGTCCACGAAGCTCTTCTGCTTGACCTTGCTCACGAAGAGTCCCATCGCCAGGGCGTCGTCCGACATGCTGCTGAAGTCCGCCACGCCCGGAAGGAAGGCATCCACCATTCCCATGCCCTGCAGGGTTTCGTTCAGGAGCTTTCCCCATTCCATCCGGAATCTTGGGAGCTGGACGGTTCCCTCCCTGTCCTCGAGGTTATCCACCATTTCCGTCCAGGAGGGAAGAGACAGGGATTCCACCAGGCTCTGCGCGGTTTCCCCTCCCTTCGGAAGCAGGACGGTCAGGGAGAAGGCGCCCCCGCCATAAGGGAGGTCCACCGCCTGATAGCTCTCCGTTTCCGCGTACGGAACGGTGTCCGTGATCTCCATGAGGGGGACCGGTGCGGATGTGCCGTCCTGGCGGAAGAACTCAGCCTGGGAAGTCATCCCTTTGTCGAACCGATGGGTCCACTTCGCCTTGAAATAGGTGGCGTTGATGAGGAACATCACCGTGGAGGGGCTGATGGGAGGGTCGACGATCTCCTTGATCCTTCCCCTGGTCTGGTCCTGGACCCACCCGTTGATGACACCGGGAGCCTCTGGATCGGAAAAATCCAGCGCTCGGATCAGGGCAT
>JASFRP010000287.1:0-5304 GCA_050114895.1 Gemmatimonadota bacterium | reverse complement strand
CCGCCCCGAAGGCGATCCCCAGATCCCGAAAGACCTCTCGAGTGATCTGCCACTCCCCGTCCCACACCAGGAAAGAGCTCTCCGTGAGGGTGGGGGATCCGGCCCAGTGCACGTCCAGCTCGGGAATCGCATCCTGAAGCGGCTCGCCCATCTCGATCATGGCGTAGGCCGGGCTCTCCAGGGCTCCGGCCACGTCGGCGGTAACGTACACCACGGGTCGCAGGTTCTTGTGAAAGATGGGTTGGGGGGCTTCGATGCTGTCCAGCTCGGCCAGCGTCTCCAGTCGTCGGGCCCCCCTGGGGGTGGCCAGGGGAACGGCCCCGAAGTCGAAGAGGGTGGCCGACGTGGAGTCCGCTAGCTGAAGGCGAATGGGGACGGGCTCGGCAGCCGCCTCATCGTGGAGGAGTCCCACCTGACCGCCGCCCAGGGAAGCCGCCACGGACTGGGCGATCTGCTGGGGCGTGGCACCGGCCCGGAGGGCTTCGGCCTGGGAGATGGCGGCCCGGACCTGGGCGTGCTCCGCCGCGACGGTCCAGTCCACGTCCACGACCCCGTCCACGCTCTCGAAGACACCTTTCACTGCCTCCGCCACCTGGATCTGCTCCTCATAGGTGGGGCCGTAGATCTCCGCCGTCAGGGTGGCCATGACGGGAGGTCCCGGAGGAATCTCCGCCAGCTTCACCGATGCGCCGTAGGCTCCGGCCACCGAGTCCACGGCGGGCCTCACCCGAAGGGCGATCTCATGACTCTGGGCAGACCGCTCGCCCTTGGGTAACAGGTTGACCTGCACGTCGGCCACGGTGGGCCCCCGCCGCAGAAAGTAATGACGGACCAGCCCGTTGAAGTTGAAGGGAGCCGGGACCCCGGCGTAGGTCTGGACGTCGCTGACGGCTTCGTCCCGGGCCATGGCCAGGGCCAGGGCCTGGGCCACTTCCGCCGTCCGTTCCAGGGAGGTCCCCTCGGGCATGTCCACGATGAGCTGGAACTCGCTCTTGTTGTCGAAGGGGAGCATCTTCACCGTCACCAGGCGAAGGGGCACCAGCAGGGCCGACAGGAGGAGGAGAGTCACCATCCCCAGGTAGGCGAATCGGCGCCTACGGGTGTTCTGGATGAGGCCCTCCATGAATCCGCCGTACCACCTGGCCATTCGACCCGTGGGCACGGCCTCGTCTGCCACCTCCACCGGCTCGCCCGTGGGGGGCGTGTCACCGTTCTCCTCCTTCACGAGGCGCACGGCGAGATAGGGGGTCACAATGAAGGCCACCGCCAGGCTGAAGAGCATGGCCACCGAGGCTCCCACCGGAATGGGCCGCATGTACGGCCCCATGAGGCCCGACACGAAGGCCATGGGAAGGATGGCGGCGATGACGGTGAAGGTGGCCAGGATGGTGGGGTTCCCCACCTCGTCTACCGCCACCACCGCGGCCTCGTCGGGGTGTCGCTGCTTCAGATGGAGATGCCGGGCGATGTTCTCCACCACCACAATGGCATCGTCCACCAGGATCCCGATGGCAAATACCAGGGCGAAGAGGGTGATGCGGTTCAGCGTGTAGCCGTACAGCCGGTACACGAAGAGCGTAAGGGCCAGGGTCACCGGAACCGCGACCATGACCACCACCGCCTCCCGCCAGCCCAGGGTGAACCAGACCAGGAGGACCACTCCCAGCGTCGCCACCAGGATGTGGAAGAGGAGCTCCTGGGACTTCTCGGTGGCCGTATCCCCGTAGTCCCGCGTCACCGTCACCCGGACGTCGTCCCCCAGGACCTTCCCTCGAAGCTCCTCCACCCGGTGCATGGCGGCGTGGGCGATGGTGGCGGCGTTCTTTCCTTCCCGCTTGGCCAAGGCGATGGTCACCGCCGGCTCGAAATCCTCTCCACTCCCCTGGGCGGGGAGGAAGGAAACATACTGGTCCGGCTTCGCCGGTCCGTCCTCGATGGTGGCCACGTCCCGGAGGCGGATGGCCCGGTCCTGCACCACCGCCACCACCACCTCACCCACGTCCTCCGCGCTCCGGAGGAGGTGTCCGATACGGACAGGCACGGCTCGGTTCCCTGCCACCAGCTCCCCGGCGGGCAGATCGGCGTTGGCCGCCCCCAGGGCCTGGAACACCGCCCCACCGGACAGCCCTCGGGCCGCCAGGGCCTGGGGGTCCAGGGTCACGCTGACCTCCCGGGGAGCCCCCCCGATGACCCAGCTTTCGGCCACGTCGGGGATGCGCTTCAGCTCCGCCGCCAGCTCCACTGCCTGCTGGCGGAGGAGGTACCCGTCCCCGGCGTCGCTCCCCCCGGAGAGGGTCAGGGTGAGGATGGGCACCTCGTTGATGCCGTGGAGGGTCACGAAGGGAGGCGTGGCCCCCGCCGGCATCCGGTTCATGTTGGCCATGAGTTTGCCGTACAGGCGGGTGAGGGCCGTCTCCGGCTCCGTCCCTACCTTGTACCGGGCCGTCACCAGGGCACCGTCGGACTGGGCGGCGCTGTAGACGTATTCCACGTCCGGCACTTCCCAGATGGCCCGCTCCAGGGGTTCCACCAGGCGACGCTCCACCTCCCGGGGCGTGGCCCCGGGCAACCCCACCGCCACGTCGATCATGGGCACCCTGATCTGGGGCTCCTCCTCCCTGGGGGTCCCCATGACGGCTGCGATACCCAGGACCAGGGAGAAGGCGGTCAGAAGTGGCGTCAGCTTCGAGTTCAGGAACCGCTGAGCGATCCTTCCCGAGAATCCGGTCTTCATAGGACGATCTCGTCTCCGGCGCTGAGCCCGCTCAGGACCTCCACCCGCTCGCCGTCACCCACGCTCCGGCCCAGCCGGATCCAGCGGAGGGCTACGCCCTGGGACGTGACAACCCGAACACCTGTGAGCTGACCCCGGCGGACCACGGCCTCGCTGGGAATGGTGATGGCCCAGGCGACCCCCGCCGGAATGAGGGCCGTGACGCTGATCCCGGTGGGCCAGTCATCCGGCAACACCACCCGTACCTCCACGGTCTTGGACATGGGGTCCGCCCCCTGGGCTACGGCTCGGACCGGGGCTTCCACCCTCCGGCCCCCCAGGGCGGTGACTCGGACGGTGTCTCCAGGTGCCAGATCGGCGGCAGCCTCGGCGGATGCTGCAAGACGGGCCTCCCGCTCCCCGGATTCCTCCACCACCAGAAGGGGCATCCCCGGAGCAGCCACGTCACCCTCGTCGATGTACCGGCTCACCACCTCCCCGTCGAAGGGAGCCCGGATGGAAGCGTAGCTCCCGGCCGTCTCCACCTCGCTCAGCGTGGCCTCCGCCATGGCCAGCTGGGACTCGGCCTGCGTGAGCATCAGGTGGGCCTGGTCCCGCTGAACCTGGGGCACCACGTCCTGGGCCAGGAGGGTGTCCATACGCTGGGCGTGACGGGCCGCTTCCTCCCGAGCCGCCCGGGCCACCGTGACGGCAGCCTCGGCCTTGGCCCGGTTGGCGGCGATGTCCTCCGTGCCCAGGCGAATGAGGATCTCACCCCGCCGGACCCGGGACCCCACGTCCACCGGCAGGTTCGTCACCCGGGCCATCATCCGGGTGGTAATCTCCGCCCGGTTCCGGGCCACCACGGTCCCCTCCACGGGCACGTGGAGGCTGATCTCCTCCGACTGAACGGGCACACCCGTCACATCGGTCCGGGCGCTCGAAGCCTCCGGGGAATGGGACTCCCCACAGGCCGACAGCAGGGCCACCGCCCCGAGAATCAAGAGTCCTCTTCTCATCGGTCGAATACTCCGTATGCAAGGTCCAGCGCCGCGTGGGCGACCACGAGGTCACGTTGGGCGGCGAGTTCAGAAAGCGTCGCGTTGGTTGCCGCTGCCTGTACGTCCAGCAGCTCGGTGATGGGGGCCGTGCCGGTCCGGTACCGGGCCCGGGCCTGCTCCACCGCTACCTGCGCCTCCTGGGCAGCGTCCCCAGCCACTCGTGCCCGCTCCCGGGCGGCCTCCAGCATCCGGCTGGCCTGCAGGACCTCCAGCTCCGCCTGGCGATAGGCAGACTCCCGCTGGGCCTGGACAGCCTTCTCCTCGGCCCTCGCGGCCCGGACGGCCCCCACGCCGGAGAGCCCCCGGAAGGGGTTCCAGCTGAGGCCGATCCCCACGGTCCAGTCCCCACTCCCATCACCGAAGGGTGCGTCTTTGGCGTAATGACCCAGTGATCCGAAGGCGGCCACGGCGGGGAGCTGCGAGGCCCAGGCCTTCTTCACGCCGGCGGAAGCCGCCTCGGCCCCGGCGGTGAAGGCCCGGAGGTCACCCCTGTCCTCCCAGGAACAGGACGGCCCTTCGGCCCCCGCTTCGGCACACGCCGATGGACTGGATACGCCCGTGATGTCGTCGGTAAGGAGGAGGGTCAACGAGTCGGGGAGAGCCAGGATCGTCCGCAGGGCCGAGAGAGCGTTCTCGGCCTGGGCCTGGGCCGCCAGACGCTGCACCTCGATCTCGGCGGCCTTCAGATTAGCCATCCGGGCGTCCAGCCCCGTGACCAATCCCTGGTCCCGCATGGCTTCGGCCTGGGTCACGTGGGCTCGGACCGCCGCCAGCGCCGTATCCAGGGCCTCCACCTGCCGGGCCGCCAGCCGGGCGCCGGTGTAGGCCTGAATCGTATAGAAGCGCGTGACGCCGGCCGCCCGGCCGGCTCCGGCTTTCTCAGCCTCCGCCGCCTTCCGAGCCGCCGAGAACCCGTAGAGCCCCTCCGGGGCCAGGATCGGCATCTGGACAGTGGCCGTGGCGTTGTAGCCCGAGTAGGGGTCGGGCCGGTTCAGGGGGTCCAGGGCCAGGTCCTCCATGGCGAAATTCTCCTGCCGGAGCTTCAGGCCGAAGACGGCCACCGGATCCGTGGTCCGCATTCCCTGAAGTCCCAGGGAGATGGACGGGAGAAAGGCTGGGCTGGCCTGGAGAGGAAGCTGAGCTCTGGCCTCTGCCGTGGCCCGTTGGGCCCTCAGGGCGGGATTGGCCTCCAGGGCCCGGCCGATGGCCTCCTCCAGCGAGAGGGATACGGAATCCGTGACCGGAGAGGAGGGGGTGGGGTTCTCGTTCCGGGCAGGCGGTGCCCATCCCGGGTCCGAGGTCGCCACCGGGATCTCCTGAGCGGCCAACCCATATCCGAGGCCAACCAGCGCCAGCGTCCAGAACCCTCCAAGAGATAGAGGTATAGCGATTTTCATATGATATTGGACAAAAAAAGGTTGGGTGAGTGGACCCTACTCGTGCAGGTCGCAGTGACGAATACACTCGAGGATGTGCTTCACCTTCGGCTCGATGATGTGATAGTAGACGTGAATCCCGTCCCTTCGCGCT
>JASFRP010000286.1:0-5323 GCA_050114895.1 Gemmatimonadota bacterium | reverse complement strand
CTCATACGCCACCTCCACCCTGAGGGTAACCCGTTCCACTCTCTCCTGCGTGGGGAGGCTCTCCAGGGCTAGCCTTACTCCGCCGGAGTAGGCTCTGGAAAGACCGCCCGTTCCCAGCTTGGTACCCCCGTAATACCGGGTGCAGACGGCCACGATCTCGCCCACCCCGCTGTGGAGGAGCGCCGTGAGCATGGGGCGGCCCGCGGTGCCGTGGGGTTCCCCGTCGTCACTCATTCCGATGGATGCGCTCTCCCCCGGAGGTCCGGCTACGTAGGCCCAGCAGTGATGGGTGGCGTCGGGGAACTCATCCTTGATGCTTGCCAGAACGGCCTGGGCGGCCTCGGCGGTGGGGGCACGGGCCAGGACGGTGATGAAACGACTCTTCCGAACGACTTCCTCCACCCGATGGGGACGGGCGGGAATGGGGTAGCGAGAGGGACCGTGGGTCATGGTTTCGTTCTGGCGTCCGATCCTTTTCCGGCTACCTTCCCCCGGCCCCCCCATAATCCCTCGGGTCACTTGCCCCGAAGAGGGTGCCGGTGGCCGGATCCACAAGGACCGCGTGGACCCGCGCGAAATATCCATCCATCTCTGGATACGGTGTCAGAGTGTATCCGTAGCCCCGAAGCCCTTCAAGGGTGCTGACCGGGAGGCCGGAGGTCTCGATGTGAAGCTCGTTGTCGGCGATGAACCAGCGGCGGGCGGCCAGGGCTTCCGGCAGGGTCATCCCGTGGTCCACGACGTTCACGACGGTCCTGACGATAGAGCCCGGGATCCTGGCGCTTCCCGCCGACCCCAGGACCAGAAATGGCTGCCCGTCCTGCAGGAGCATGGTGGGAGACTGGCTGGTCTTCTCTCTCTGAAAGGGGACGGGGTCGTCGTTCATGTCGTAGCTGTAGGCGTAGAAGAATCCCATCTCCGGGCTGGCCGCCTTCGATCCGAAGCTGGGGCCGATGGACTGGGTGATGGCCACGGCGTTACCGGCAGCGTCCACGATGGAGAGGTGGTGGGTGTCGCCCTCCGGGGATTCCCCGCCCCGGACCGGAATGGGTAGAGCGCGTTCCAGGTCGATTTCCCCGACCCGTCGGGCGGCATGGGCTTTCGACACCTGCATCCAGTCCGGGACATACTCGTCCGTCACCCCCAGGTAGAGGGCCTGGGCGATGACATGGACATACTCCGGGTCGGTGATGTCGTACCCCGCCAGGTCGAAGTGCTCCAGGATCTGGAGCATCTCGATGACGGAGGCACCGTCGCAGTTCCCACCCCGGGCGACGATGCGGTGCCCTCTGTACTCCCCTTCCACGATCTCTCCGGCCCGGGGTCGGTATCGGGCCAGGTCGTCGAGCCGGATCAGGCCCCCGTTGGCCTCCATGTCGGCCACCAGGGTGTCGGCCAGCACCCCACCGTACAGGGCGTCCGTTCCCTCCCGAGCCATGGTCTCCAGCGTCCGGGCCAGGGCCCGCTGGCGGAAGACCTCCCCGGCGGAGTAGGGCGACCCGTCGGGCTTGAAGAAATGGGCTCTGGTGCCGGGGTAGAGCTTCAGCGTCTCCTCGTGGAGCCGAAAGGCGTCGTGCAGGTCCTGCTTGATGGTGAACCCGTCAACCGCCAGGCGGATGGCCGGCCGGAGGACCTCCGCCAGGGGAAGGGTCCCGTATTCCCGGAGCATCTCCTCCAGGGCCGCCGGGGTTCCGGGGATGGGGACGGTCCCGTATCCATGGCCCAGGCCCCAGGGCTCGTCCACCCTGAGGGGGGCCTGCGTGGCGCCGTCGATCCCGACGAACCTCCCGTTCTGGAGGCGGATCAGAATCTGGGAACGGCCTCCGACGCTGGCCATCTGCGGATCCGTCACCAGGAGGGCGAATGCCGCGGCCGCCGCTGCGTCCACGGCGTTTCCCCCGGCCGCCAGGATTCCGAGCCCGGCCTCCACGGCCTCGGGGGTGGGTGCACTGACCATGTATTCCCGCCCCGCGGCATGCCGTTGCTCCTGGGCGCGCGCGGGAGCCGCAATCAAAACGAGGAGCCCGACGAGAAAAGCCGAACGATAGGTCATGGACAGGTCACCCGCGTGAGATGGTGTGAGAAAAGTGGGTGGCGTAGTCAATGCAAGAACAAGGTAACCCCCGGCCCCGGGTCCAGCCCAAGGAGGAGCCAAAAGCCGAGATACGTGATCCAGATCACCGAGAGGGTCATGGAGTAGGGCAACATCAAGGCCATGGCCGATCCGATCCCCACGTCCTGGTCTTTCTCCCGGTACTTCTCCAACAGCCCGATGAGGAAGGGCAGATAGGCCGAAACGGGCGAGATCACGTTCGTGGTGGAGTCCCCGATTCGGTAGGCCATCTGCGCGGTGGCGGGGCTCACGCCCAGCTGGTAGAAGAGAGGAATGAAGATGGGGGCCAGAATGAGCCACTTCGTGAAGCCCGAGGTTATGAAGACGTTCATGGCTGCACAGAAGAGGGCAAACAGGAGGAGGGTGGGAATCATTCCGATGCTGAGCCCCTTGATGAGACCGGCACCCTCCACAGCGATGACCGCCGTCATGTTGCTCTTCTGGAAGAGGTGGATGAAGAGGGAAGCCGGGAGGCACACCACCAGGAAGGAGGCCACCCCGGCCAACCCCCGCTGCATCATCCTGGGGACGTCCTTTTCGGATTTCAGCTGCCGGGACGCCATCCCGTAGGCGATCCCCACGATGACGAAATAGACGAAGAGGATGGCGATGATTCCCGAGATCAGTGGCGATCGGGGCAGAAGCTCCCCCGCCTCGTTTCGGAGGAGGGCGTTTCGGGGAACGGTGAGAAGGAGAAGGCCCACGAGGAAGAGAGCGGTTGCGACGGCGGCCGCCTTCAAACCCCGCTTCTCATGGGGGTCCAGGTGGAAGTCCTCCGGAGTCTGCGCGATGAAGTCCCCCCGGGGCCGGTAGTCCCCCAGGTAGGGAACGATGACCTTCTCCGTTACCACGGTCACCACTGTCGCCAGGACCAACGTGGAACCCATCATGCAATACCAATCCATGAGAGGGTGCACGACGGCATCCACGGCAAAATGGCTCACTGCCGACTGGGTGATCCCAGCCAGCACCACATCCGTTCCGGCCGGGAAGATATTGGCGGAGAAGGCCCCGTATGCCGCGACATACCCGGCGCAGATCCCCGCCACCGGGTGCCGGTTCAGGGCCAGGAAGATGGCTCCCCCCAGGGTCGGAGTGATGATGATCCCAGCGTCGGACGCGACGTTGGAGCACACCCCCACCAGGGCGATGATGAAGGTGATGAAGTAGGGCGGGGTCCGCTGGACGATGGTCCGGATGACTGCGGAAAAGAACCCGGCCTGCTCCGCCACACTCACCCCCAGGATCATGATGATGACGAACCCCACTGGGGTGAAGGTGGCGTAGATGTTCACGAAATCCCGCATGGTGTCCTGAATCACGGACCTTTGCGCCAAGCTCGAAACGCTGATGGTGTTGGCGAGCTCTCTCCCACTCTCGGGGTCGATGGTGACGTAGGCGACAGAGACCCCCAGCCAGGAGAGAAGGACGGAGAAGGCCACCACGACGCCGATGAGGATGACGAAGACGGTGAAGGGATGGGGAAGGCGGTTGCCGATCCGTTCCGCCGTGGCGATGAAGCGGTTGAAGATCCCGCCCGCGCCTCCTCTCCTTCCCTGATTCACGATTCTCCGCCCGTCGGGGTCAGGGACGGAAGCTCCCGGGCGATTCTCACCAGGGCGTTGGCCAGCAACGCGGTCCTCTCCCTGATGCTGGGGATGAGCACGAACTCTTTCGCCGTGTGGTAGCCCTCACAGACCGGACCGATCCCGTCCACCGTGGGAATCCCCGCGCACCCGAAGAAGTTGGAGTCGGAGGTACCGCGCCGGTGTTCCTGTCCGATCCGCTGGCCGATCTCGGCACCCGCCTCCTTCACCAGGTCCGCCAGGCGCTGGGTTCCCTTCGTGTAAGGCCAGGCAGAGCGCTCATTGAGGATCGTGAGGAGAGACCGGCAACCCGGGAGATCCTCTCGGCTCGTCGCCCCAAGGATCATCTCCACCAGGGGGTCGCGATTGGTCTGGTCTTCCCACCGGATGTCGATCTGGGCCGACGCCGACGCCGGGATGGTCGCGGGTCCGAGGCCACCCTCCACCTTTCCGACGTTCACGCGGACCCCGTGCAAGGCCTCGTTCAGGGCTTCCAGAGCGACGGTCTTGTGGGCCAGCTCCAGGATGGCGCTCGCCTTGTTCAGGATGGCAGCCCCGACGTGCTGATCGCGGCCCGAACAGTCGAGACGAGCCCCGATCTTCCCGTTTCGGGAGACCACGACCTCGCCGTTCCGCCCCGCACCCTCCGCCACGAGGCAGGCCAAGGCCTTCTGCCGCTCCGATTCGTAGACGAACCGGGATGTGACCGCCCCGACCTCCTCGTCCCCCGAGAAGATCAGGGTGAGGGGAATGCCGTCCAGGAGGCCGACGGCTTCGAGAGCCTGAACTGCGTAGACGACTGTGGCGACTCCGGCCTTCATGTCTCCGGTCCCGGGCCCGTGCAGCCGGTCCCCCTCCACCCGGCATTCCCTGAATGGGTGATCCGGTGGGAAGACGGTGTCCAGGTGCGCCAGGAGGTAGATGGACTTCCCCTCGGGGGTGTTGGTGAGGAGGTGGAGGTCTCCCACCTCCTTCTGCTTCACCACCCGGTGAACCGGGAACGCAGAGGCCACCCTCTCCACTACCATGGAGCCGACCCGGTCCGTGCCGGCCTTGTTCCAGGAGAAACTGTTCGCGTGGCTGAGGTCGATGACGAACTGGAGTTGGTCCGGGGCGCGCTCCTCCACGTAGCGTAGGAGGCTTTCTCGGGCTTGTGCGTCGGATATGGACATTCAGCTCTGCGGAAGGGGGCCGGTTTGTGAGGGGTTGGGCGGGACGATGTGCTCAGGGGGTGGGCGTCCGCATCTCCGCCATTCTCTGCCGGGCATCGGAAACGGCCGCCTGCACCTCCGGTGGCATCGGAGCAAGGCTCTCTGCCCTGTCCACGAAACGCTGGAATTCCTCCAGGGCCTGTCCCCTCAGTCGCTGAAGATCTGCCTGCGTCCTCGCCTGGCTGGCCTCGCCATACGTACACATGGCCAGCTGGTACTCGATGAGAGTCAGGACGATGGGACGCTGGGCCTCCGAAATGGAGAGTGTGAGCCAGTCCGGGATGTGGTTCAGGGACTGGCGCCCGGCTTCGTACTGGCCCAGGACGCACTGAACCTGCCCCAGGTAGAAGAAGGCGGTATACTCCCGGAAATCGAAGGACACGGCCTCCTGGAGGACATCGTGGGCAGCCTGC
>JASFRP010000285.1:0-5333 GCA_050114895.1 Gemmatimonadota bacterium | reverse complement strand
GAGTCCATCCTTCTTCCTCTACTGGAGGCGAGGGTGGACAGCTCCAGCACGGAGTGGATCCTCCGGGGACGGGACGGCCGCACCATACTGGCGGGGAGCGCCTCCCCCTCCAGTCCACTGGTCATGAACGCCACGATCGCCGGAAGTTTCCCTCCCTGGCTCCTGGAGTTCTACCAGCGCCCCCAGAACCCGTATCGCCTCTTCCTGGCGTCCGGCCAGAGCCTCTACCTCTACATGTTCCTGGCCATCGCCGTGATCCTGGGGTTCGGCCTGGTCCTCACCGTCCGGACCATCACCAGGGAGCTGGAGCTGGCCCGCCTGAAGTCCGACTTCGTCTCGACGGTATCCCACGAGTTCAAGAGCCCCCTGACCTCCATTCGGCAGTTGTCGGAGATGCTCCAGAGCGGACGGGTTCCCTCCGAAGAGCGACGGCAACGCTACTACGACATCCTGGTGGAGCAGAGTGCGCGGCTCTCCTCCCTGGTGACGAATGTTCTGGACCTGGCCCGCATCGAGGAGGGCCGCAAGGAGTTCCGCTTCGAAACGGTGGATCTCGGGTCCCTGCTTGCGGACCTGGCGGAAGGAATCCAGCACCGGGTGGGATACGAGGGATTCGAAATCCGCACGGCGATCCAAAAGACGCTGCCTCCGGTGAGGGCCGACCCGGAGGCCCTCAGACAGGCCATCTCCAACCTCCTGAACAACGCAATCCAGTATTCGGGCGAGTCCCGGCAGGTGAATCTCGAGGCGTCTGCCGAGGGAAGATCCGTGACCGTCACGGTCCAGGATTTCGGCATGGGGATCCCGGAAGCCGAGATCGGACGGGTGTTCGACCGGTTCTTCCGGGGGAGCAGCGAGATCACCCAATCGGTGCGGGGCAGCGGCCTGGGCCTCACCCTCGTGCGGGAGATCGCCGAAGCCCACGGCGGCGTGGTGGACGTTGAAAGCGAGGTGGAAAACGGGAGCACGTTCCGTATCAGACTTCCCGCCATGACGGAGGCGGACCATGGCTAGGATTCTCATCGTCGAGGACGAAGACAGCATTCGCAAGGGCCTGGAAGACGACCTCTCCCTGGAGGGATACACGGTCGTGGGAGAACGGGATGGTGCCCGGGCCCTGGAGAAGGCCAGGGAGGGGCGGTTCGACCTCATCATCCTGGACCTCATGCTCCCCGGTCTGGATGGACTGGAGATCTGCAAACGCCTCAGGGCCGAGAAAGACCCCACCCCCATCCTCATGCTCACGGCCAAGAGCCAGGAGGTGGACAAGGTCCTGGGTCTAGAGCTGGGTGCCGACGACTACGTGACCAAACCCTTCAGCCCCCGGGAGCTCTTGGCCCGGGTGAAGGCACTGCTGCGCCGGAGCCGCTTGCCCGAGGCCCCTTCACCGGACGGAGCCTCCTTCGGGGACGTGGACGTC
Organism: Gemmatimonadota bacterium; assembly: GCA_050114895.1. Classification (GTDB taxonomy): domain Bacteria; phylum Gemmatimonadota; class Gemmatimonadetes; order Longimicrobiales; family Gaopeijiaceae; genus JASFRP01. The sequence continues at coordinate 3,913 of JASFRP010000285.1, read as the reverse complement.
GACTTCAAGGGCTATTCCGTGAAGAAGAAGGGCAACTCGGTGGAGCTGACGGTGAAGGAGTTCGAGCTGCTCCGGCTCCTGGTCACTCACCCCAACGAGGTCCTCCGCCGGGATACGATCCTGAATGAAGTGTGGGGAGACGAGTGGGACGTCTTCCCGCGAACCATCGACACCCACGTCGTCCACCTGCGTCAGAAGCTGGAAGACGATCCGGCGGAGCCGAAACACATCGTGAACGTCCGGGGGGTCGGTTACAAGTTCGTGACCGATCCGCCTTAACCGGATCTCAACACTCGCACCACAGAGGCTTCAATCATCCGGGGGAGGCTCTGGATACCTTGGGTTTGAACACCGGCTGAGAGGCACTCCCGAGGAGGCGGTACCATGAAGCTCCATCGCGTTGTTCCCGTAGCATCAACCCTGATCCTCTTTCTCGCCCTCGCGCCACCCGTCCCCGCCCAGGAGACCGCCGAAGAGCTCTACCAGGCGGGGCTGTACCAGGAAGAGGTTCAGGGCAACCTGGAACGGGCCATCGGACTCTATGAGCGGATCCTGGGGGAGTTTCCTTCCAATCGATCCGTGGCAGCAAACGCGCTGATGCATATCGGCCTATGCCATGAGAAGCGGGGAAGCCAGGAGGCTCAGCAAGCCTACCAGCGGTTGCTCCGTGACTATGCGGATCAGATCTCTGTGGCGGATCGAGCCCGGGTCAGGTTGGCTTCCCTCCAGGGCCTCGCGCGAGTGGAGGCTCCTGTGGAGACCGCTCCCGGCCGGGGGATCGCAGTGCGACATCTGTTTGGCGGACACTCCGGGGATGACCTCGAAACGACAGGCACGCCCTCCCCCGACGGTCGTTATCTCGTGGGCGTTGTGTGGGGGCCGGCGGCATCGAACATCGCGGTTCGAGACCTGGTTACCGGAGAGTCCCGGCAGCTTACAGACCTCCCGAATTACGGGGAAGGCATGGTGCTGGGCACGAGTCTCTCCCCCGATGGCAATACCATCGCGTACTGGTGGGTTAGCGCTGACGAACAATCGGCGGAGGTCCGACTCGCCTTCCTGGACGGCTCGCCCCCCCAAACGCTCTTCGCGGATCCGGGATATTTCTATGTTCCGGGTCCATGGCGGTCGGACGGACAAAGCGTGCTCGTCTCCCGCCGTTCCAATGGGGTCGTCGAGTTCGGATGGGGATCACTGGATGAAGGCGCGTTCCACGCCTTCGAAACGGTCTCTCAATCGGAACCGGGGAAGGGTCGACTCACACTCTCACCGGATGATCGGTATCTGGCCTTCGACGTGGGAGTGGCGAGTGACTCGGAGCGTCGAGACATCTACATGATTTCCACCGACGGTGGCCCGGAGATCAGCGTCGTCCGGCACCCGGCAAACGACCATGTCATCGGGTGGGTACCCGGCACGGATGACTTGCTGTTCATCAGCGACCGGGGCGGGAAATGGGATCTCTACGCCGTCGAAGTGGCCGAGGGAGAGGTTCGAGGAGATCCGTGGATCGTGCAGAGGGACGTGGGCCAGATGGGGCCCATGGGCTTTACTCCTGACGGAGATCTCTATTTTGAGATCTACACCCTTCGGATGTTCATCAGCATCGCCCCGTTCGATCCTGAGACCGGCGCGGTCGACGCCGAGGGCGCTCGGCCCCTGCTGGGTTCGAAGGCCAGGCCCAGTTTTTCTCCTGACGGCCGCTATCTGACCTATTGGAACAAGAAGGACCACCCCACGAATCCGTCGGACTGGCAACAGGTGCTGGGGATTACCGACCTGGTGACGGGGGAGGAGAGGGAGCTGGCCGCTCACCTGGAGGTCGAGGACCCGCGATGGTCCCTGGACGGGCAATCCATCCTTGCCATGGCTGTAGAGCTGGATCGGAGGGAAGACCAAGGGCCCGGTTTCTATCGCATCGATCCGCACACGGGGGATGCAGTGGAGCTTCTCCGTTTCCCTCTCCAGAAAAACTGGTATTGGGAGATCGGTGCGACCCAAGCACCGAACGGCCGAGACATCGTGTACGTGCGGGACGGGCGCCTTGTACTACACGAAGTAGCATCCGGAGCGGAGACCGAGCTCTATCGGCACCCCGGCATCACCTCCAGGCTCCTCGCCCCCTCTCCGGACGGCCAGAGTCTCCTGTTCGCGGTCCAGGACACCCTCTGGTCCGGACTCGAGCTCCGAACCGTCGATGGTCTCCAGGATGGGCGGGGAAGGTTGATGCTCGCACGGCTGCCCAACTGGGAAACCTGGGAGGTCCTGACGGTGGATCTCGAGGAGGGAACGAGAATCCGGAGCGTCGACTGGGCGCCGGACGGATCGTACGTCTACTTCACGGAAACGAGCGGAGACCAGGGCACCGCCTTGAATCGAGTTCCCATCAGTGGAGGGGATCCGGAGATGGTCTGGGTCTCCCGAGAGCCGATTGGCGAACTCAATCTCTGTCCCACCGGCGATCGCGTTGCGTTCACTATCGGGGAGAACACGGGCGACACCTACATCATGGAGAACCTGAAGGCGGCCCTCCAGCAGATGCGGGAACACCGGTAGGGGATCGCCGCGGTGCCTACGCGCTGCCCCTGACGCTTTAGTGACAAATGGCAGGCCGGAAGCTGGAAAAGAAGGTGCATGATTCTTGCCCATTTCCATCGTGACTATGACAACAACCCGATCCGAATTCGTCATGCTGGGGATGGTTTTCGGATCCCCGATTCTCCAGGTCTTGTCTAGGAGAACCGCATCGTGCAAAGCCCCGCCCCCCTCGTGGAAGCTGTAGTGGGAGAGGCCATGAAGGTGGTCATGGACCTTCTCTTGTTGTGCATCGTCTCGGCCTGCGTGTTCTTGACCCTGGCGTTCCTGATCGCCGTGGCGGTTGGTGTGGTCGGAGAGTTGCGGAGCAGGGAGCACGGGCGTAACGCCCTGCCACATCGAACGTAACGAACCGTTCCACGACGGTTCAGGGGACAGAGCCGTTAGGGCCACTCCAACTGCGGCCCAGGCGGTGGACGGTGGGGACTCAGCACCCCGATCGGGACACCGGTCCCCAAAGGTGCCTGCCATGAAACACGATTTCCTGTCCGCTCTTCGATCCCTTCGACGCCACCCGGCGTTCACCGTCCTGGCCGTTCTCACTCTTGGCCTCGGCATCGGCGCTACGGTCACGGTCTTCAGCGTCGCGGAAGCGGTTCTCCTCCGACCGCTTCCCTATCCAGACGCCCACGAATTGGTGGACATTTCCCACTGGACCGTGGAGGGAGAGGAGCTGGTTGTCTCACGTCTCGAGGTCCCCGACCTGCGCCAGCTCACCGACGTCTTCGAAGACGTGGGGGCCCGGTACGCCCACGTCACCGATCTGACCTACGAGACCGGAGACGGCCCGCCGGCGCATACCCTGGCCCTAAGGGTATCCTACAACTACCTCTCCATCCTGGGGGTGGCGCCGTTTCTTGGCCGAACGTTCATGCTGGAGGACGCCATCCCGACGGAGGAGGCGGAGGAAGGGGAGGAAGAGGCCGAGCCCCGTGGGCCGGCCGTGATCATCACCTACGGGCTCTGGCAGCGAGCCCTGGGGGGCGATCCAAATATTGCAGAGCGGACGTTGAGGATCTCCGGCTACCCCTACAGGATTCTCGGAGTCCTTCCCAGGGATTTCCAGCTCCTACACGAGTTGAGGCTACGTTGGATCCGGGCGACCAACGTCGAGGTCTTCGTGGTCTGGCCGGAGCAGTATTTCACCTACCCCGGTCCCCGAACCCGGGAGGTGCTGCCCCTGGCCAGGCTGAGACCTGGCGTCACTCCAGAGCAAGCCCAGGCTGCCATGAGGGGCCTTTCGGCTCGTCTCAGAACGGAAGTGCCCCGGTACGACCGGGAGCGACTCCAGTTCCGTGTTCAGACGCTGAGGAACAAG
>JASFRP010000284.1:0-5341 GCA_050114895.1 Gemmatimonadota bacterium | reverse complement strand
GAGTCGGACCGGGAGCAGGTGAACCTGACCCGCTTCTCCCTCTTCTACCCGGAGAAGCGGGAGTTCTTCCTGGAGGGGCAGGAGTTCTTCGCCTTCGAGGTGAGCTCCGATTCCCGGCCCTTCTACAGCCGGCGCATCGGGCTCGCTGCGGATCGGACCGAGATTCCCATCCTGGGTGGGGGGAGGGCGCTGGGAAAGTGGGGTGGATCGACCCTGGGTGCCATGGTCCTCCAGACCGCGAAAGACGGGGACGAGCCCTCCACCAACTTCGGTGTGTTCCGCTGGAAGCAGGACGTGCTGGACGAGTCCTCGGTGGGGGCGCTGGTGACCACGCGCCTGGAGGCAGGGCGCCAGACCTTCACCTACGGGGCGGACCTGGCATACGCTACTTCGGAGATGTTCGACGAGAAGGAGTTTGAGGCGGGGCTGGTCCTGGCCCAGACTTACACCTCGGATGCCCCCGACAAGACTGGGCTGGCGCACCGCCTCTACCTCTCCTACCCCAACGACCTGGTGGAGCTCAGTGCCTCCTGGACGCGGGCGGACGACAGCTTCAATCCGGAGGTGGGGTACGTGCGCCGGTCTTCCTACCAACGGTTGGCTTCGGAGCTGGCGATTCTACCCCGCCCCCGCTCTCTCCCGTTCATCCAGCAGTTCGAGTTCAAACCCTGGGAGTTGTCTTACTACAAGGACGACATCACAGGGGATCTCCAGTCCTTCTACGCCGAGTTCGTGCCTCTGTCCTTCACAACCAGGTCCGGTGAGTCTCTGGAGTTGGGCCTCAGCCGGAGGGCCGAAAGGCTGGAGGAGCCCTTCGAGCTCTTCGAAGATGCGGAGATCCCGGAAGGAGAGTATTGGTACACCCGGTCCTTCCTGGACGTAAGCTCCTTCTCGGCCCGGAGACTGTCGGGGAGCGTGGAGATGGGATGGGGGGAATTCTACCTGGGTCGCCAATTGAGCGTGGAGACGTCCGGGCGGTGGAAGGTGGACAAGCACCTCACCCTCCGGGCCGACTACGCTCACGACCGCATTTCTCTTTGGGGAGACCGCTTCCTTGTGGACGAGGTGGGGGCCCGGGCGGACTTCGCCTTCGCTCCCACCCTCTTCGGTGCCGTGGCCGGGCAGTGGAACAGCGAGGACGAGGAGGTGATCCTCAACTTCCGCATCAACTGGATCCCCCGCCCCGGCTCGGATCTCTACCTGGTGATCAACCAGCAGGCCGACACCTGGGAGTCCCGCTGGAACCCCACCCACACGGCCGTTCTCACCAAGCTGGTGTGGCGGATGGCGTTCTAAGAGGGTGCCCGTGCCCACGCCCGAGCTTTGACCTAATATGAATGGCTCAACCCAGCGGGCGCGGCATGTGTCCTCTGGGTGGCCACGGATTCGCCGTTGCGCCGGAGAGTATGCCATGCCGTTGATTGCTTCGCCCGCATCAGCTCTTCATTCTCGCAGGGGTGCCGGGAGGACATCACGAAGGCGGCGGATTCCTCTGCGGTTCCTCGGCTCGGCCCTCCTGGGCCTCCTGTTGGCGAGCTGCGCCCGCTACCATCCCCTACCCATCACTCCCGAGCAGAGCCTGGAGGATTTCGAGGCCAGGCGTCTGGACGCGCCCGAGCTGGGCTCGTTCCTTTCGGAGCGGGGGGAAGCGACCACGTGGCCCCCGACGGTCTGGGATTTCGAGACCCTCACCCGGGCGGCGTTCTACTTCAGCCCGGCCCTGGACGTGGCCCGGGCCCAGTGGGCCGTAGCCCAGGGTGGCGTGGTCACCGCGGGTGCCCGTCCCAACCCCACTGTGAGCGGGGCCCTGGGGTACAACAGCACCACCCCCCGGGACGAAATCACCCCCTGGATCCCCGAGGGCGCCCTGGACCTGCCCCTGGAGGTCGCCGGGAAGCGGGGACTCCGCATCGCCGAGGCTCGGCAACTCTCCGAGGCGGCGCGCCTGAACCTCCTGACGGCGGCGTGGCAGGTTCGCGGCCGCGTCAGGAACGCCTTCCTCCTCCTCTACGTGGCGCGCCAGACCGATTCCCTTCTAGCCCGGCAACGGGAGATCCAGACCGAGAGCGTGCGGATTCTGGAATCCCAGCGGGAGGTCGGAGAGGTCTCCCCCGCAGAGGTGACCCGAGCCCGCGTGGATCTGGCCAACCTGCAGGCGACTGCCGCCAATGCGGCGCAGACCGCTGTCAAAGCCCGCGCGGAGCTGGCGGATGCCCTGGGCGTGCCTCCGGCTGCGCTGGATGCCGTCCGTCTCTCCTTCGGCGAGTGGAGCAGGGTCGAGGCCCCCGTGCCGGAGCTGGAGGCCCGCAGGCAGGCCATGATCCATCGCTCCGACGTCCTCGCCTCCCTGGCCGAGTACGAGGCGAGCCAGAAGGCTCTCCAACTCGAGGTGCGCCGGCAATACCCCGACATCAGCCTGGGCCCCGGTTACCAGCTCGATCAGACCGACAGCAAGTGGACACTGGCGCTGGCAGTGACCCTCCCCCTGCTGAATCACAACCAGGGCCCCATCGCAGAGGCTGTGGCTCGCCGGGAGGAGGCGGGAGCCAGCTTTCTGGCCCTCCAGTCCAGGGCCCTGAGCGAAGTCGAAGGGGCTGTGGCGGCGGCCCAGGCGGCTGCCACGCAAGTGCAGGCGTCGGACACCCTCCTGGCTGCCCTTGAGCGGCAGGAAGGCATGGCCCTAGCCGCCTACTCGGCGGGGGAGATCTCCCGGCTGGAGCTCCTAGGCCTCCAGGCCGAAGCAGTGGCCACGGGCCTGGCGCGCTTGGACGCTCTGGCTCTGGCACAAGCGGCCGTGGGCGCCCTGGAAGACGCGATGCAGACGCCGATCGACATGGAGATGTGGGCCCTGGCTGCCCCGGAGCGTAACAGCAGGTCGAGAGAGGAAGAGCGATGATGAGCCGGCGAACCATTCTCGGTGTCCTCGTCCTGGTGGTCCTGGTTGCAGTCGTGGTGGTTCTGCGCCTGGGGATTGGGGGAGGAGGAGAGGAGGAGATCACGCCGTCCGTGGCGGTGCACGTGACTCGTATCGAGCGTGCCGACCTCAGCCGGACCGTGACCGCGTACGGGACGGTGGACCCGGAGCCTGCCTTGGACGGCAGGGCCGCCGGGGGCGCGGTCATCACCCCCTTCGTGGAGGGAGTGGTGACGGGGATCGAGGTGGTGGAAGGTCGCAGGGTGCGGGAAGGAGAGGTGCTGGTTCGCCTGGACAGCCGCATGGCCCAGGCGGCCCTGGAGCGGGCCCGGGCTCGAGCCGACGTGGCGGAGGAGGCGTTCCAGCGCCAGGAGAAGCTTCTGGCCACCGACGGGACCTCGCAGAAGGCCTACCTGGAGGCGAGGGCGGAGCGTGACGGCGCCCGTGCGGACCTGGCGGCGGCGGAGACGGAGCTGGCCTACGTGAACATCACGGCTCCCCTCTCCGGCACGGTTCTCCACATTGGCACCGTCGTGGGGGAGCATGTATCCGCCGGCACCGTTCTGGCGCAGGTGGTGGATCTGGACCGCCTGGTGGTGACGGCGGCTGTGCCTGCGGGAGAGATCACGGGGGTGGAGGTGGGGCAGCGGGTCCTCCTTGGCCCCGGGGACGCGGTGGCCGAAGGCACTCTTCGTGTTGTAGGGAAGGACGTGGATCCCACGACGGGTACCTACCGGGTCCAGGCATCGATTCCCGCCGGTTCCGGCTTCATGCCCGGGGAGTTCACCGAGATCCGCATCGTGGCGGAGGAGCACCCCGAAGTGCTGGTGGTGCCCGAGGAGAGCGTGGTCACCCGCCCGGAGGAGGGAACCTGGATCATGGTGGTGGAGGGGGACCGGGCCACCCGCCTTCCCGTCACGGTGGGACTCCGGGACGGAGGTCTGGTGGAGGTGTCGGGCGAGGGGGTGCAAGAGGGGCTTCAGATCGTCACGGAAGAGGCGTACGGGCTCCCGGAGGAGATCAACGTACGCCTGGTGGAGGGCTGATCATGTTCGGCCGCTTCGCCAGTCGCCAGGCCATGTCCATCATCTTTATCAGCGTCATGCTATGCCTGGGGGGGATCTACGCCGCCACCAGCATCTCCTCGTCGGTGTTTCCCCAGACCGACTTTCCCCGGGTCGTGATCCTGGTGGACAACGGGGTCATGCCGGGAGACGAGATGATGGCCCGCATCACCCGGCCCATCGAAGAGGCCATGAAGGACATCCCCGGAACGGTGACAGTGAAGTCGGCCACCGGCCGGGGCTCGGCGGAGATCAACGTCTTCTTCAACTGGCAGGTGGACATGGTCCAGTCCGAGCTCTACGTCCTGAGCCGCCTGGGCCAGATCCGGAGCATGCTCCCGGCCACCGCGGAGGCCACGGTCTACCGGCTCACCTTCTCGGCCTTTCCCATCCTGGGGGTGAGCCTCACCAGCGACACCAGGGAGATCACCGAGCTCTGGGAGAAGGCCCGCTATGATCTGAAGCCCCGGTTCCTCCAGATCCCAGGCGTCGCTAGGGTGGATCTGGTGGGGGGAAAGGCACCCGAGCTCCAGGTCGTGGTGGATCCCCTTCTCCTGGAGGGCGCGCACCTGAGCCTCTCCGACCTCACCGAGGCCCTGGAGCGCAACAACCTCGTGGCCCCGGCGGGGATGCACGAGGAAAACCACACCCTCTACCTCACCGTGGTGGACGGCCGGGTGTTTGGGACCCGGGACATCGGGGAGTTCGTCATCGCGGCCCCCGACGGTCACCCCGTGCGCATCCGGGACGTGGCCAGGGTGCAGCGCGGGCCCGAGCCCGTCTTCAACATCGTCACCGCTGACGGTCACTCCGCCGTCCTCCTGAACGTGCGTAGCCAGCCCGACGGGAGCACACTGAAGATCGCCGAGGCCCTCCGGGCCCAGATCGCCGAGCTGCGAGGCGAGCTGCCACCGGACATGAAGCTGGCCTTCTTCTACGATCAGTCCGAGATCGTCCGGGATTCGGTGCACAGCGTGTGGGAGGCCATCATCTTCGGACTGATCCTCTCGGTGGTGATCCTCTTCTTCTTCCTGAAGAGTTGGGAGACGACCCTGGTGGCCATCACGGTGATCCCCGTGACCGTGCTCATCACCCTGGTCTCCATGCGTCTCACGGGCCTCACCTTCAACCTCATGACCCTCGGGGGGATCGCCGCCGCCATTGGCCTGGTCATCGACGACGCCATCGTGGTGGTGGAAGTCATCCACACCCACCTCCAGGAGGGAATGAAGAGGACCGAGGCCGTGGAGAAGGGGATCTCGGAGATCTTCCGGCCCCTGGTGGGATCCACCCTCACACCGGTGGTGGTCTTCATCCCCCTGGCCTTCCTGGACGGGATCACGGGCGTCTTCTTCCGGGCCCT
>JASFRP010000283.1:0-5347 GCA_050114895.1 Gemmatimonadota bacterium | reverse complement strand
TGGGGCAGGGTCCACGGCATCCCCTGGCTGCGGGTGGCCGACGCCAGCCTCTTTCCCGATTCCCTGGAGATCAATCCCTATTTGACCATCATGGCCCTGGCGGACCGGGTGGCAGAAGGCGTGCTGGAGGACGTCGGGTGAGGCGCACCGGGGGGGCGATGGTGGTGGAAGCCCTGAAGGCGGAGGGGGTGGCCTTCACCTTCGGGATCCCGGGAACCCACAATATCGAGCTCTACGACGCCCTGGTGGACAGCCCAGGTGTGCGCCCTGTCCTCGTCACCGACGAGCAAAGCGCTTCCTTCATGGCCGACGGCCTTTGGAGGGCTTCGGGGAGGTTGGGGTGCGTGAACGTGGTCCCCGGCGCCGGTCTCACCCACGCGCTGTCGGGGATCGCCGAGGCCTGGATGGACCAGGTCCCCCTCCTGATCCTCGGGTGTGGCATCCGCAGGGATTCGGGGCGGGCCTTCCAGCTCCACGACGTGGATCAGCAGGCCCTGGTGAGGTCCGTCACCAAGGGGTCATGGCTCGTGGAGTCTGTGGACCACCTGTATGAAACGATCCGCGAGGCCTGCAGGACGGCCCGGGAGGGGGTGCCGGGACCCGTCTTCGTCGAGGTGCCGGCAAACCTCTACATGGTGGCCGAGGAGGTGGGGGAGGACCCTCTGACGGCAAGCGGTGGCCCGGCAAAGGAGACGAGCCCGCGGGAGACGGAAGACCCGCAAGAAGTCGCCCCGTCCGAAGGCCTAGACACCGCCCGGCGGGGCTCCACGCAGCGCCTGGACGTCACCGCCGTCCTCGAGGTAATCCGGGAGGCCCGCCGGCCCCTCCTCTATCTCGGCGCGGGAGCCGCCGGAGCCGGCGCCAATCTCGTGACGTTGGCGGAGCGCCTCGAGGCCCCCGTCTCCACCACTCTCCAGGGGAAGGGCGTCTTTCCAGAGACGCATCCCCTCTTCCTCTGGCCCGGCTTCGGGTCCGCGGCTCCCCCCTTCGTCCGGAAGATCGCCTCGTCCTGTGACGCAACCCTGGCCATCGGTTGCCGCTTTGCGGAGGTGGGCACGGGCTCCTACGGATTGGAACCTCCGGGAGCCCTGGTGCACGTGGATCTGGACCCCCGGGTCTTCGGCCGAAACTACCCGGCCCAGGTAGCGCTGGAAGCCGATGCAGCAGACTTCGTGGGAACGGTGCTGGGGGCCCCGGACCTTCCCGCCCGATCCCCCGATTCCACACTCAGGGAGGCCATCCTGTCCGGACATGCCGCCGTCCGGGAGGAGTGGATGAAGGAGGTCGGGGGTCCCGGCGTGACGCCCGCCCATCTTCTGGGGACCCTCCAGGAGCGCCTGGGGCCCGATGCCGTCTTCGTCACGGACAGCGGGAATGGGACCTTCCTGGCGGTGGAGTGTCTTCGGCTCGACGGGCCGGGCAAGTTCCTGGCACCGGTGGATTTCTCCTGCATGGGCTATTCGGTTCCGGCGGCCATCGGCGCGAAGCTGGGATGCCCCGACGTACCGGTGGTGGCCCTGGCGGGGGACGGCGCATTCCTCATGACCGGGATGGAGGTCCTGACGGCGGCCCGGGAAGGGGTCGGGGTCATGATCCTGGTTCTCCGGGACGGGGAGTTGGCCCAGATCGCCCAGTTCCAGGAGACGGCCCTGAGCCGCAAGGTGGCCAGCGAGGTAGCCGTCTTCGATCTCGAAGCCATGGCCAGAGGAATGGGGGTGGACTTCTTCCTCATGGCGGGGGACGAGGACGTGGCCCGTGTGGTAGATGAGGCGGCGGCCCTGGCCGGGACGGGGAAGCCGGCGTTGGTGGAGGTGCGTGTCGACTACTCCAGGAAGACCTACTTCACCCGGGGCGTGGTGAAGACCAACCTGCTCCGGCTACCCCTGCGGGACCAGGCCCGCTTCGTGGGACGGGCCATCATGAGGAAGGTCCTGCCGGGTCCGAAAGACCCGGCGAGCCCGTAGTCACTTTCCCTTTCCGGCCCACAGGTTCGGGCCGGTGTCGTCAGAATTCGTACCGGAAACCGAAGGTGGGGAGGAGGGGCAGCATTTCCTGCCCGTTCAGACGCTCCACCGAGAGTGCGCCGTCTTCATAGCTGCCGGAGAAGTCCCAGGATCCGAGGTTGGTGCGGTTGTAGAGGTTGAACAGGTCCACGAACACCTGGAGCTCCCCTCTCCCCACCTGGAGCGCGCGGGTGACCCGCAGGTCCAGGCGGTGGTATGCCGGAAGGCGGATACCCCGTATGGGGCCGAATTGCTGGGTCCAGATGTTCCAGCCGTCGTCCAGAGTCCTGACGTCCCAGCTCCAGGCGGTGGCGGGCCAGCCGGTGTGGAAGCGCCATCCCAGGGAGAGGCTCCACCTCCGGTCGGGCTGGAAGGTGGTCTGGACCATCACCGTGTGCCGCTGGTCGTACGGCCTCGGAATCCACACACCATCCACCCGATCCTCCGCCAGGGCCAGGGCATAGCTGGCGGCCCATGCCCAGCGGGGCCCCGCCTTGCGTTCCGCCAGGAACTCCAGTCCGGTGGCCCGCCCTCGACCTGGATCGATCCGGAGGCGATCGCCGGTGGCTTCGGGGAAGACTTTGAGCTCCTGCTCGGCGTTGAAGTAGACGGGGCGTTGGTCCACGATGGTCCGTCGGTAGATCTCCAACCGCAGATCGATCTGGCTGGACAGGCGGTGATCCACGCCGACGGCAAGCTGCCGAGCATGTTCCGCAGGGGAGAAACTCGTCTCCCCATCCCCCACCCTGAGCTCATGGAGCCCCTGGGCTTGGGAGTACCCACCGAAGCTCACTCGAAAGCTGGTTCGAGGTGAGAGCTCGTACGCTGCCAGAAACCGCGGATCCAGGTCTCGGTCCCCGGATTGGGAGACTGCCTGGTACCGGAGGCCCGCCTCGGCGGTCCATCGTTCCGCAGGTCGGATGCGCACCGCCGCATACGTGCTGATCTCATGGCCGGAGGGGTCCCGAGCCACCCCGACGGTGTCCTCCCGTAATCCCCGGGTCTCATTCTCCGTCACGTAAGGTGACCAGGTCCTCCGTGAGTATTCGTACTGGGCCCGAAGCCCCTTCCCCTCGGCTCCGAGCCGGATGAGGGTCCGTTCCGTGACCCGGAAGCTCAGCTCGCTTCTCAAGCCCATGAAGAAGAGCTCCCTGTGGTCGGAGACGGATATCCGGGAGGGGTCGTCTTGATCCTCCGCTACGACACCATCCCTCCGCCGATCCAGCTCTCCGATCCAACCGGTGGTCTTGACGGAGAGCCTGGGGTCCGGATACGCGTCCCATGTCACCCACCCATACCGGCTGTGCTCCTCGCTCTCGAAGTCTACTTCGTCCAGGTCTGCGAGCTCGGGGTCTCGCAGGAGAAAGCGGTCACCGGCCAGGAGGAAATGGACGCTCACTCGATTCGAGGAGCCCAGCTGGTAGCTCACTTTCCCGAAGACATCGTCGTATGCCGGAGAGAGGCGCCTTCCCTCGTTGGCCAGTCCCATGATCAGGTCCAGGAACCCTCGGCGGCCGGAGAAGAGCCACGCTCCTCGCTGGGCGCCGAAGGTCCCTCGGCTCATGAAGGTGGCGTTGCTGATGCTCAGGCCCACCGTGGTCCTGGCCTCACCCTCGGGTCGCCTGGAGGTCATGTCGAAGACGCCCGTCAGCCGGTTGCCGTTCTGGACGCCAAACCCGCCGCTCTGGAGTTCGACGCCCCCCAGAATGTTGATGTCCACGATGCCGAGGGCTCCGCCCCAGTCCTTCACGTGGTAGGGCTCGTAGAGCTCCAACCCATCCAGGCGCACCAGGACCTCGCGACCCGCACCTCCCCGGACGGCGAGCCGTGTAGAGATGTCGCCGGAGGCTGTTCCGGGAAGCTGTGCCGAGGCTCGAAACACGTCTTCCCCCAGCTGGGGCTGAGTCCTGATCTCCTCCCGGGTTAGGGTCATGGCGGTTCCGGGGGCGACGTTCTCCAGGAGTCCGAAGGTTCCGGGCTGGATGAGGAGCGCCGCCAGGGGAATGACGTCCCGGTCCAGGAGGATGGTGACCCGAGTCGTATCGGCCCCCACGACCGCGGCTTCGTCCTCGGCTTCCTGCTTCCAACCCAGGGCGGTCACGTGGAGCCGATGGTTCCCGGGTCGCACCCGGGGAATGAAGAACGACCCGTTCTGGCTCGTGAGAACGCCACGGCCGTTCTCGATCTCCACCAGGGCGTTGACGACGGGAGCCCCGTCCTCTGCTCCGGCTACCCGGCCCAAGATGGTGCCGGAGGTCGCATCTCCGGATCGGTCCCGTTGAGGAACGATGGTGACCAGGGTCCCCCTGGAGGCCCAGCCCAGGCCCGTGTCTGCGAGAATCTCATCCAATGCCTGGGCTACCGTCGCCCGAGCACATGAGCATGAGACGCGGACGTTCCGAGGAAGGAGGTCCGGGCTGAAGACCAGAGAGACACCGGTGGCCTGTTGCAGTTGGCGAAGGGCGTTCTCCAGGGGCTCGTTCCGGAGGTCGAGGCCGGCGATTCGATCCAGGGGCGCCTGGGCCGCGGCAGCGGCCGGTGCCATCAAGAGCACCCATACCAGCAGGTGAAACCTGCGCCCTGCGGCCCCACGACCTGCCCTCATCCGGGTCCTCCCTCCGGTTCTCCAGCGAACAGCCCCGACCCCAAAGTGAAGACGTCCCCGGGAGCGTGCCAAGGATACAGAAGTCCGCCCTGTTTCCGGCCGAGTGGTATAGATGGCCCCCCCGCTTCGTGTCCTGGCCAAAACCGGCCTCGGATGACTCGGCGCCGGCACGAACACTAAAGAGAGGAGGATACCGTGAAACCTCGAATCAAGCTTCTTCTACCGGCCTGCCTGCTGATTCCGATGTTCGCTTCGGGGCAGGGGGTTCCCCGGGAGGCCACTACCCGATACGGGTTCACCCTGGGTGTGGCGTTCTATCAGGTCCGGGACGAAGTCCTCAATCCCATCCGACATCAGGGGCCCTCCGTGTCGGCGGGCGTCTTCCGGCAGGGAGCCTCCACCGATTCCATGCACCGCCTGGGGATCTCCTTCACCTTTGCCCCCCTGACGGATCGCTATTCACCGGACCGCTCCTCCGTCGTCTTCCATCCGGCCGTGGAGTTCCGGTACGCCCGGAAGACAGCTCAACTCTCCGAGGACCTCGCCCTCTTCCTGGGCGGAACGATGGGGTGGAACACGCGCTTCGGGTTCTATGAGAACTGGGACCAGGGACACCCGTATTGGCTGACCTCCGCCCACCTTGGGTTCGCGGGGTCGCTGGTCCGCACGTTGGGCGACGGGAAGTCCCTTCAGCTGGATCTGGATTCCCCCCTGGTAGCCCTCGTATCCCGACCCCCTG
>JASFRP010000282.1:0-5394 GCA_050114895.1 Gemmatimonadota bacterium | reverse complement strand
GGCGGTCAGATGCGGCCGTTTCTGGTCTTTTTGGCTGCCCACGTGCTGGAATTGGTAGACAGGCTGGTTTGAGGGACCAGTGCCGGAAACGGCGTACAGGTTCGAGTCCTGTCGTGGGCATTAACGCGTTTGGGCGCCCGTAGCTCAATTGGATAGAGCGTTTGACTACGGATCAAGAGGTTGGGGGTTCGAGTCCTCCCGGGCGCGTATGGGGTTGGTAGCCAGCCTAGGAGGGCCGGTGTTTCTTGGGGCGCGTAGCTCAGTTGGTTAGAGCGCTACGTTGACATCGTAGAGGCCAGAGGTTCGAGTCCTCTCGCGCCCATGCCCTGGGGCCGTAGCTCAGTTGGGAGAGCGCTAGAATCGCACTCTAGAGGTCAGGGGTTCGACTCCCCTCGGCTCCACTCGACTGCCACCGTAGCTCAGCTGGTAGAGCACGTCACTCGTAATGACGGGGTCGTCGGTTCGAGTCCGACCGGTGGCTCTTGTTCGGTCCGAACGACGCACCTGGGCGAACGGGTGCAGCAGTGGCCGAGATTTGTTATAGTCTGAGTGGATGCCCCGTGGTGTAACTGGCAACACGTCTGACTCTGGATCAGAAGAGTCCAGGTTCGAGCCCTGGCGGGGCAATGCGAGATTCCGGTGCAGGGACAACCGGATCGGCAAAGCTTGGAGGGGTGGCCGAGTGGCTTAAGGCGGCGCCCTGCTAAGGCGTTGACCCGGAAGGGTCTCGTGGGTTCGAATCCCACCCCCTCCGTTTGTTTTTGGCGAGGCACGGAATCGCCGCGTAGGGACGGGTGGCCGAGCGGCTTAAGGCGCACGCCTGGAGAGCGTGTGGGCAGCGAATACTGTCTCGTGGGTTCGAATCCCACCCCGTCCGCTCCCTTGGCGCCTCGGATGGCGCCGTTTTTTTGTTCGGGGCGTGGCTCAGTCCGGTAGAGCGCTGCGTTCGGGACGCAGAGGTCCCCGGTTCAAATCCGGGCGCCCCGATTGGCTGTTTACATTCCACGACCATCGCTCCGGCGCACGGTTCCCGACGCTGTCGGAGCGCAGCCGTTCTGGAGCGCTGGCAGAATGGTAATGCACTCGCCTCGAAAGCGAGCGCCCGAAAGGGCTTGGGGGTTCGAGTCCCTCGCGCTCCGCTCCTGCTGGACTACCCCTCCCGGCTCCGGCGAGTCGGGAGGTTTTTTCTTCCCCACACCCCGTCCCCCCGCTCCTCTCCCATGCGCCGCTGCATGTCGGCCGGATCGTCCAACTCCGGCGACTCCTCCACCGCATCCCAATCGAAGGCCTCGTCCCCCGGCACCGGTGCACCGCCGGCGTCGAAGATGCGAGAATCCACCGGCACCGGGGCGTACGGAGTGAAGTCCGGCTCGGAGGTAAAGAAGTCGGCCAGGTCGGTGGCACCGGCATCGTACTGGTTCAGATAAGGGAGGCCCAGGACGTGCCAGAAGGTCTTCATAATGCTCCCGAAGGCGTGGTGGACCTTCGAGACGTATCCTCTCCGGGCCCAGGGGGAGATGACCATGAGGAGGCTCCGGTGGGCGTCCACGTGGTCCACTCCTCCCTGGGGATCGTCCTCCGTGACGACGATGGCCATGCTCTCCCAGTAGGGCGTGTGGGAGAGGAACTCCACGATCCGTCCCAGAGCCAGGTCGTTGTCGGCCATGTAGCTCTCCAGGAAGGGATATCCGGCCGCGGGCCTCTCCCCGGCCCCATGGTCCTGGGGGATCATGAGGGTCACCACCGGGGGCATGGTCTTCCCCTCTCCTAGCCACCGTTCCCCGAACTCCTGGATGAAGCGGTCGGCCCGGAACTGGTCCGGGATGGCCATGTTGAAGGTGGGATACCCCCGGGACGTGCGCTCCCAGAGGGGACCCGGCATGGGGTAGTTGATGGTGAGACGGATCCCCGTGTCCCGGTATTGCCCCAACTCCGTACCCCCGGCGAACTCCAGCCCCAGCCCGAAGTTGAAGAACTCCACGCCGCCCCGCTCCAGGTGGTCCCAGAGAGAGCCGGCCTCGTTGTAATCTTCGGGATAGATCGACGCCGAGGAGCCCACGAACCCCAACACCCCCGGCGCCTCGGGAGGCAGGCGCAACCGGCGTCCTCCGCCGTAGCTGGCGGCCACCCCCGTCTCCGTCCACTCGTTGGGATAGACTCCCACCAGCCAACGATGTCCGTCGGCGGACACGTCGGAGTCGCAGTAGAAGTTGTCCGCCAAGCCGAAGGCCTGGGCTAGAGCCTGGTGATTGGGCATGATCGTCACCTCTTCGGCCCTTCGGCTGCCGTCCCGGCTCACCACGGTCCTGTTTTCTCCGAAGCGGGCCAGGGAGGGCTCTCCCCGAACCCCTTGTCTCTGCCCGAAAATCTCGTCGAAGGTGCGGTTCTCCTTGGTGATGAGAACCAGATGCTTGATGGGGGTTTCGGAAGCCCCGGGGTAGAGGGGGATGGGGTTGCCGGCGCGGGATGCGAAGGCGGGATCATCGGCCCGGCGGAACCGGAAATTGTTCCGGACCACCTGCTCCGTCTCGGACGCCAGGGCATCGTCGGGGGGAATCTCCATCACCGAGACCACCCCCTTCATGAGGTTCCCCACGTACTCCCCCTCGGGGCCGGGGTGGAAGTCCGGACCTCCGTTGGGGCCGCTCCCGTACCCCTTGGCATTGGCGACCAGGAGCTGCCGCCCGTCGGGGCTCACGGCGAGCTTGGACGGGAACCACCCCACGGGGATGTGCCCCAGGACCTCCAGACGCTCCACGTCCACCACCCCCACGGCGTTGATCCCTGCCTCGGCCACGTAGAGGCGCCGCCCGTCGGGGGAGAGGGCGAGGCCGAAGGGAATGACCCCCCGGAGGCCGTCCAGTCGGGTATCCGGCAAGAGGGAGATCTCAGCCACCACCGAGTCGCCCCGGGTGTCGATGACGGAGATGACGTCGTTGTTCCCGTTGCTGGCGAAGACCCGCCCGTCAGTGGAGACCAGGGAGTTGGGGCTGGAGCCCCCCACCGTGGGGAAATCCTCCACCGTCTCCCCCACCAGGTAGCCGGTCTTGACGCGGGAGGTCACCCGGAGGTCGGCGGGATCCGAGACATCCACCCCCCACACAGAGAATGCCTCCAGGACGTTGGGATCCCCCAGGCCCGGCACCTGGAAGCCTTCCCGCTCCACCCCCTCCCGGGCCTCCCGGGAGCCGGCCCCAAAGGGGGGATACGAGAGGCCCCAGTGCATGGTGTCGGTAAGCTCGATGCCCTCGAGCATGGCGTACTCGAACATCCCCGCGTTGGCCACGTACACGCGGTCCTCGGAGGGTGTCAGCGTCACCCCGAAGGGATAGCGCCCCACCGGCACGCTGCCCACCAGGCGGCGCTGCCGGGTGTCCACCACCACCAGGCGAAAGTTGGCCTGGTCCACGGCGTAGAGGGTACCTCCGTCACGGGTCAGGGCCAGGTCCCCGATGTAGCTGGCCCGGTAGTCCTTCCCGTCCCACACCACGTTGCAGTCCACCTCCCCCAACCGTTCTCCCGTCTCGAGATCGAAGATCACCACCGCCCCCTCCTGCCCTCCACCCACGTAGACCAACTGGTCGTCGGGAGAGACCGCCAGCCCCATGAACACCGCCGCCAGGATCCCCGCGTCGGTCTCGGGTCCTGGAGGGATCTGGGTGACCTGGGTTTCGGGCCCCAGGGGGTCCCGAAGGATGGAGACGGAGAAGGGGCGCACACCCGAGTTGGCCGTCACCGCCACGCTGCCGTCCCGGCTCAGGGTAAGGCCGTAGGGGTGGGGCGCCACCACGATCTGGCGGCCCCGGGGGGTGAGGAGCCGCCCGTTGGGAATCACCGAGGTGCCGCCGGGCACCACGGTAGTGGAGGCCGAGTCGGCAGGGGTGCTGACCACCCAGGGGGCGCCCGGTTCGGGGCCGCATCCTGCGACCAACTGAAGAACGAGGGCGGCGGGGACCAGCGCGAAGAGCGTGCGGTTTGCTGTTTGACGCGTCATGGTGCTCCTACCCTGCCTTTCCTCGTTTCAACTCCTCGGGATGTCTCGGGTCCAGCCGCTCGATGACCTCAAGGTAGTCCATCCACCAGTCCTCGTCCCCCTCGTGGCACTCCAGGCACGGACCCACCGCCAGGACTTTCCGGAGCCTCTCGCCGGAGAGGGGGCGGGCACCCACGCGGGTCCCGGTGCCCTGGATATAGGGCCCGGCGTCCAGGTGGCAGTCGCCGCAGCTCCTCCCCTGGTTGACGGTGGAATGGGGGTCAAGGACCGAGAAGAGATGGAGGCGCCGGAGCTGGCCCCCGGCGGGCCTGGCGTCGATCTCCCCCACCATCCCCGGAATGGCCGGGAGGACCCTGGCGTCGGCCCCGAGGGCCAGTCTGGGGGGCTGGGAGCCCACCCCCTCGGTGGTCTCCACCCAGGCCCCGACCCCCATTTTGCCGCTCCCGAAGTCCCATTGCTCCCCGAGGCGGTCGAAGGTGGTGTGGCAGGTGGGGCAGGTGGGAGCACTGGCGGCGTGGCAGGCGGCGCAGGAGAGGTCCTCGTGTCCAGGCATGCGGTGTTGGAGGTCGGACGGGGTGGGCGTGACGGGGTGGGGCTCTCCGGTGGCCTTGCTGTAGAGGACCCAGAGGCTGTCGGGAGGGCTACCCTGGGAATCCCACTCCCGGCGGAGGTTCCACATGGGCGTTCCATACCGACCCAGACGCACGGGCTCGTTCAGATCCCGCCACTCCCCGTGCAACCGCAGGAGGGCCAGGGGGACCGAGTCCGCCACCTGCCACCAGCGGGTCTCCTCTTCCGGGGGCACGGGTCCGTGGCACGTCTCGCAGCTGATCTCCACGGCGTGCTCGGCGTGGAAGTGCGCCACGCTGTCTCCCATGAGCTCCGTGTGCAGGTGGCAGTCCACGCAGGCCATGCCGGCGTCGTGGTGGACGTCGGCGGGAATGCGGCACAGGGTACGGCCGTCCACCAGCAGGGTGTCGGAGGTGCAGTCCTCCAGCCAGGGGCCGCTGACCTCCGCCAGCCCCCGATAGGTGAGGCTGATGCGGGAGCTGCGGCTGTGGCACCCGAAGCAGCGTTCGTCGGAGGGTGTGCCGGGGAGAGCGGAATGGCCACGATCCTCTGCGGACCCTATGTGACAGGCGGAGCACCCCGAGCCGGTCACCGCATCGACGATGTCGTCCCGGTTCTCCCTGGTGGTGTTCAGGTGGCACCCCATGCAGAGGCGTCGCAGGTGGTCCTGGGCCGGCGTGGGGTCGGCAACCCCGGCGACGTCAAGGAAGGTCTCCTGGCCGGCGGGGCCCGAGATCTCCCCGAAGACCCAGCGATCCACCGCCACCAGCCCCCGTCCCGTGGCCATGGGAGAATCCTTCACCCATGCAACCTCCCGGGCGTGGCAGCGC
>JASFRP010000281.1:0-5414 GCA_050114895.1 Gemmatimonadota bacterium | reverse complement strand
GAGAAGAGACCGTAGTTCGATGCCCAGGAAAACACCCCTTCCACACCTCCGGAATATCGGCATCATGGCCCACATCGATGCCGGTAAGACCACTACGACCGAGAGGATCCTGTTCTACACGGGACGGGTCCACCGGATGGGGGAGGTCCATGACGGTGCTGCCACCATGGACTGGATGGAGCAGGAGCAGGAGCGGGGAATCACGATTACGTCCGCCGCCACGACTGCGCACTGGCCCAGGAACGACATCGACTACCGGATCAATATCATCGATACTCCCGGGCACGTGGATTTCACCGCCGAGGTCGAGCGCTCCCTCCGGGTCCTGGACGGTGCCGTGGCGGTCTTCTGCGCGGTGGGCGGTGTCGAGCCTCAATCCGAGACGGTTTGGCGGCAGGCGGACCGGTACGGGGTCCCCCGCATCGCTTTCGTCAACAAGATGGACCGGATCGGGGCGGACTTCGAGCACGTGGTGAGCATGATGAAGGATCGGCTGGGAGCCAACGCCCACCCGGTTCAAT
The DNA here is from genome assembly GCA_050114895.1 of Gemmatimonadota bacterium. Classification (GTDB taxonomy): domain Bacteria; phylum Gemmatimonadota; class Gemmatimonadetes; order Longimicrobiales; family Gaopeijiaceae; genus JASFRP01. The sequence continues at coordinate 4,893 of JASFRP010000281.1, read as the reverse complement.
ACCCCCTGGGAGCGGGGGATCTCTTCACCGGCGTCATCGACCTGGTCACCATGAAGGGCATTGTGTACGAAGACGAGTTGGGGTCCCGATTCATCGAGACGGAGATTCCCGACTCGTTGACGGAGAAGGTGGCGGGGCTTCGACACACCCTCGTCGAGGCGGCGGTGGAGCACGACGACGCCCTTCTCGAGAAATACCTGGCTGGGGATGAGCCCACGGAGCAGGAGCTTCGCCAGGCGATTCGGGAAGCCACGATCTCCGGGGAGATCTTCCCCGTCTTCTGCGGCTCAGCCTTCAAGAACAAAGGGGTACAGGCTCTTCTCGACGCCGTCATCGACTACCTCCCCTCCCCGGTGGAGATTCCCCCCATCAAGGGGCACCTCCCTCACAAAGACGAGACCTTCGAGGCCCGGGAGGCCAAGGACGACGCGCCCTTCAGCGCCCTGGCCTTCAAGATCATGACCGACCCCTACGTCGGTAAGCTGACCTTCTTCCGGGTATACTCCGGCTCCATTCCCTCCGGCACGCACATCCTGAACGCCACCAAGGAGCGGAAGGAGCGGGTGGGGCGCATCCTCCAGATGCACGCTAACAAACGGGAGGAGCGGGACGAGGTCTATGCGGGGGACATCGCGGCCGCCATTGGGCTGAAGGCCGTGAAGACCGGGGATACGCTGTGCGATCCGGACCACCCCATCATACTGGAGGCCATGAAGTTCCCGGAGCCCGTGATCTCCGTGGCCATCGAGCCCAAGACGAAGGCGGATCAGGACAAGCTCTCCAGCGGCCTCAGCAAGCTGGCCGACGAGGACCCCACCTTCCGTGTGCATACCGACCCCGAGACCGGTCAGACCATCATCAGCGGCATGGGGGAGCTCCACCTGGAGATCATCGTGGACCGCCTCCGCCGTGAGTTCGGGGTGGGGGCGAACATCGGGCGTCCCCAGGTGGCCTATCGGGAGACGATCCGGGATCAATCCCAGAAGGTGGAGGGGAGGTTCGTTCGCCAGACGGGCGGCCGCGGCCAGTATGGCCACGTCGTCATCAACATCGAGCCCACCGAATCCGGCGTGGGGTTCCTCTTCGAGGACAGGATCGTCGGAGGCGCCATCCCCCGGGAATACATCAGCTCCGTCGAACAAGGCGTGAAGGACGCCCTCACTACGGGAGTTCTGGCGGGATTCCCCGTCATCGACGTCAAGGTCGAGCTCATCGACGGCTCCTACCACGACGTGGACTCCAGCGAGATGGCCTTCAAGATCGCCGGCTCCATGGCCCTGAAGGAGGCGGTGAAGCGCTCCAAGCCGATACTTCTCGAGCCGGTGATGGACGTGGAGGTGGTAACGCCCTCGGATTACATGGGAGACATCATCGGGGATCTGTCCTCCCGGCGGGGCCGCGTGGGTGGGATGACGGACCGGGGAGACGCTCAGGTCATCGGAGCCTCGGTTCCCCTGGGCGAGATGTTCGGATACGCCACGACCCTGCGCTCTCTCAGCCAGGGCAGGGCCGTGTACACGATGCAGTTCTCCCACTATGAGGAAGTGCCCCAGAGTAAGGCCGAGGAAATCATGGCCGCCGGGGGTCGATAGGGTTTCGGCACGAGCCGGGTAAGACGCCAAAGCGAACGTCAAACCGTACGAGGAAAGCGCGATGGGCAAGGCGAAATTTGAGCGGACGAAGCCGCACGTGAACGTGGGAACGATTGGTCACGTGGACCATGGGAAGACGACGTTGACGGCGGCGATCACGGAGGTGCAGTCCAAGCGAGGGTTGTCGGACTTCATCACGTTCGATCAGATCGACAAGGCGCCGGAGGAGCGGGAGCGAGGGATCACCATCGCGACGGCGCACGTGGAATACCAGACGGAGAATCGGCACTACGCGCACGTGGACTGTCCTGGGCACGCGGACTACGTGAAGAACATGATCACGGGTGCGGCGCAGATGGACGGGGCGATTCTGGTGGTGAGTGCGGCGGACGGCCCGATGCCACAGACCAGAGAGCACATCCTGTTGGCGCGTCAGGTGAACGTGCCCTACATCGTGGTCTACCTGAACAAGGTGGACATGGTGGACGACGAGGAGCTTCTGGAGTTGGTGGAGCTGGAGGTGCGGGAGTTGTTGAGTGAGTATGACTTCCCCGGGGACGATCTTCCGGTGATCAAGGGATCGGCGTTGAAGGCGTTGGAGAACGGGGAGCCTGGGAACGAGGACACGAAGAGCATTGATGAGCTGTTGGAGGCCATCGACGCATACATCCCGGAGCCGGAGCGGGACATCGACCGGCCGTTCCTGATGCCGGTGGAGGACGTGTTCAGCATCACGGGGCGGGGGACGGTGGCGACGGGGCGGATCGAGCGTGGGGTGATCAAGATGGGGGAGGAAGTGGAGATTGTGGGGTTGAACCGGGACCGGAAGAGTGTGGTCACGGGGGTGGAGATGTTCCGGAAGATCCTGGACCAGGGGCAGGCGGGAGACAACGCGGGTCTGCTGTTGCGGGGAGTGGGGAAGGAAGAGATCGAGCGGGGTCAGGTGATTGCGAAGCCGGGGACGATCACGCCGCACACGAAGTTCAAGGCGGAGGTGTACGTCCTGACGAAGGAGGAGGGGGGCCGTCATACGCCGTTCTTCGACGGGTATCGTCCGCAGTTCTACTTCCGGACGACGGACGTGACGGGAGCGGCGAAGCTGCCGGAGGGGGTGGAGATGGTGATGCCCGGGGACAACGTGCAGATGGAGGTGGAGCTCATTGGGCCCATCGCCATGGACCCGGAGCTACGGTTCGCCATCCGTGAGGGCGGCCGCACGGTGGGTGCCGGCGTCGTCACCGAGATCATCGAGTAAAGCCATAGCGCGTTCGTGGGAGATTCACCCGCGGCGCACACACGAGGAAACCGAATGGCTGGCAGGATTCGAATTCGACTCAAGGCCTTTGACCACTGGGTGGTGGATCAGACGGCAGCGGACATCGTCCGCACGGCCCAGAAGACGGGAGCTTCGGTCCGTGGACCGATCCCGCTCCCTACCCGGAGGCAGCGGTGGACCGTGCTTCGGTCCCCTCACATCGACAAGAAGAGCCGGGAGCAGTTTGAGCTGCGGACGCACAAGAGGCTCATCGACATCCTGGACAGTCGCCCCCAGACCATCGACGCCCTCACCAAGCTGGATCTTCCCGCTGGTGTGGACGTGGAAATCAAGGTGGACTGAATTATGGCCGGGTTGATTGGAAAGAAGATCGGAATGACCCGGATCTTCACCGAGGAAGGTATGGCCGTGCCCGTCACCGTCGTGGAGGCGGGGCCCTGTCCCGTCGTTCAGGTGAAGACGGAGGAGACGGACGGATACCGGGCCATCCAGCTGGGCTTCGGTGCCCGGAAGGCGACCCGGGCGACCAAGGCCGAGGTGGGCCACGCCGGGAAGGCCAATCTGGAATCCGCGCCCTCCATCCTTCGGGAGTTCGCTCCCACCGCGGGGGAGGAGTACGAGCTCGGCCAGGCACTTACGGTGGAGCTGTTCGAGGTCGGGGACGAGGTCAAGGTTACGGGGACGTCCAAGGGGAAGGGTTTCCAGGGCGGCATGAAGCGGCACGGGTTCGCCGGTCGTCCCGGGTCCCATGGACACCCCAAGGCCCGAAACCCGGGGTCGATGGGGTCGGGAACCGATCCTTCCCGGGTCATCAAGGGAAAGAAGCTCCCCGGCCGGATGGGGGGCGTCCGGAAGACGATCAGGAATATCGAGGTGGTCAGGGTGGACTCGGACAGGAACCTGCTCTTCCTGAAGGGCGGCGTTCCCGGGTCCCGAAACAGCTACGTCCTCATCACGAAGTGACGAATGTTCAAGGCGGCCTACTATAAGACCGACGGTAAGAAGGGCAGGGCCCGGGCTCTCCCGGACTGGCTCTTCGACGGCGTCGTCAACGAAGGGGTCCTTCACCAGGTGGTGAAGGCTCATCTGGCCAATCAGCGCCAGGGAACGGCCTCGGCCAAGAGCCGGAGCGAGGTCCGGGGCGGAAGCCGGAAGCCATGGAGACAGAAGGGCACCGGTCGCGCCCGTCAGGGCACCATCCGGGCCGTCCAGTGGGAAGGTGGCGGTGTGGCGTTCCCGCCCATTCCCCATAGCTGGCGTCAGAAGGTGCCCAAGAAAGTCAAGGGGCTGGCTCGGCGATCGGCCTTCAACGCCAGGGCGGAGGAGGACCGGATCGTCCTCATCGATGCCCTGAAGTTCGAGGCGCCCAAGACGGCCCAGCTCAGGGACTACCTGAAGAGCATCGAGGTGGAGGGGAAGACGCTCATCCTCACGGACGGACGGAACCAGAATCTATATCTCTCCGCCCGGAATCTCCCGGCCGTGGAGGTCCGTCCCTTCGGGGAAGAGTCGGTCTACGAGATCCTCTGGGCGGGAACGGTGGTCATCGAGCGGGGAGCGCTGGAGAAGGCCGATGCGGCGGTCGCCGCAGATGCCGACGAGAAGGAGGCCGCCGATGCGTGAGGGATTCGACGTCCTGGTTCGGCCCGTGGTCACGGAAAAGACCACCGGTCAGATCGAGGAGAAGAACGTCTACACGTTCATCGTGAACAACGACGCCAACAAGCACGAGATCGCCCGGGCGGTGGAGAAGAACTGGGAAGTCACCGTGCTCGACGTGCGCACGATGCGCTACCGGGGGAAGGCCAAGCGGTCCATCCTGGGACGCATCCACAAGAATTGGTCTCTCGGCCGCAGGCCGGCCTTCAAGAAGGCGGTCGTGCAGCTCGCGGACGGGGACCACATCGAGTTCTACGAGGTCGGCTGAGGAAAGCGCCATGCCTTTGAAGAAATTCAAACCCGTGACGCCCGGATCCCGCTTCCGGTCCGTGACCTCCAACGAGGTCCTGACCCGGAGCACCCCGG
>JASFRP010000280.1:0-5428 GCA_050114895.1 Gemmatimonadota bacterium | reverse complement strand
CGGTATGAAGGGGGTGGATGGCGAAGACCACGCCTCCGGCCAGGGCGCCCGGAAGGGAACCCAACTCCAGGAGGAGGAGGAACGCCAGGAGGGAGACCAGAGCGTGGAACACGACGTTGAGGACGTGAAAGCCCAGCGGGGTCCCCCCGAAGGCCTTCCACTCGGCCACGAAGGAGAAGAGGGTGAGAGGACGGTAGAGCCCGGCGCCCTCCACGGGATCCGGCCACCAGCTCCCGGCCAGAGACTCATGCCAATCTCCCGACTGCACCACCGGGTTCTGGGTGATGATCCCTTCGTCATCGTAGGCGAACCCGTTCCCCACGGAGTTCGCGTAGGCGGCCAGCGCCAGGAAGACGACGAAGAATCCGGCCTTGCGTGCCGTCACCGCGGAGCCGGGATGGAGTCCACGCCGGCGTCTCCCGTCTCCACCTCCCAGGGGGCCGGAGAGGAGGGGGTCCACGGCCTCGCCCTGGGGCCCAGCATGTTCGACCGGAGGATGTACCAGAGGGCGGCAACGCCGTCCTTCCAGTTGATTTTCTTCCCCTCCGCGTAGGAACGCCCGTGATAGCTGATGGGGAGCTCGTAGATCCGAGCCTGCGCCTGGGCCAACCGTGCCGTGAGCTCGGGCTCGATTCCGAACCGGTTGGCGGTGAGGGGAAGGCTCTGGAGAAGCTCCGTTCTCACCATCTTGTAGCACGTCTCCATGTCCGTGAGGTTCAGGTCCGTGAACATGTTGCTGAGGAGGGTGAGAAGGCTGTTTCCCACGGAGTGCCAGAAGAGAAGCACCCGGTGCGGTCCCCCCAGGAAGCGGGAGCCGTACACCGCGTCTGCCTTTCCGGAGAGGATGGGCTGGAGAAGGACGGAAAACTCGAACGGGTCGTACTCGAGGTCCGCGTCCTGGACCACGGTGACGTGTCCGGTAGCCCGCTTGAAGCCCGTCTGGAGGGCGGCCCCCTTTCCCTTGTTGTGCTCGTGGAAGACCAGCGTGTCGATGAGCCCCTCCTTCTCCATCTGCTTCAGGAGGGTACGGGTACCATCGGTGGACCCGTCATCGACGACGATCACCTCCAGCTTCAGGGGTACCTCCCGGACGCGGCGGAGGAGGGTCTCTGCCGTATTGATCTCGTTGTACGCGGGAATCACGACGGAGACGGTGACGCGGTCCCAGGCGAGGGGCCGCTCCTTCGGACCAGGATAGACGATGGAGCCGCCGGGGTGGTCTGACATGGTCCCTTCTTTGTTGAGTGATGGAGGAGAATCCGGTCAGACGTTCAGACCGTATCGATTCAACTTCCGGTAGAGCGTAGAGGGATCGATCCCCAGGACCTCCGCGGCCCGGCTCTTGTTTCCCCCCTCCGCACGCAGGACCCATTCGATGTAGGCCCTTTCGATGACCTCCATGGGAGGATTGGCGGGCGGTTCCTCGTCCACCAACCGGGCCATGGGGGGCTCGATGACCCGCTCCGGGAGGTGTTCCGTCCTGATCTCCCCTCCCTCCGAGACCACGGCAGCCCGCTCCAGGGCATTCTCCAGCTCCCTGACGTTCCCGGGCCAATCATACTCCAGGAGAGCCCCTCTCGCCTCCTCCGAAAGAGTCGGTACACCGGATTCCGGGTCCTTCTCTCCCAGCCTGGTGAGAAAGTGATGGGCCAGGAGGGGTATGTCCTCCCGTCGCTCTTTCAGGGGAGGCAGATGGAGGGCGATCACGTTCAACCGGTAATAGAGATCGCTCCGGAAGGCCCCCCGGCGGATCTCCTCCTCCAGGTCCCGGTTCGTGGCCGCGATGATCCGAACGTCCACCGCAACGGCTTCCGTGGCCCCCACGGGGATCACCTCCCGCTCCTGGAGGGCCCGGAGGAGCTTGACCTGGAGAGCGGGGGTCATCTCCCCGATCTCGTCCAGGAAGAAGGTACCTCCCCTGGCCGCCACCAGGAGTCCTTCCTTGTCCTTCACGGCTCCGGTGAAGGATCCTTTCACGTGTCCGAAGAGCTCGCTTTCCAGGAGACTTTCCGGCAGTGCCCCACAGTTGATGGAGAAGAAAGGTCCGTCGGCCCGTCCCGAGAGTGTGTGCACGTACCGGGCAAGGACCTCCTTTCCCGTGCCGCTCTCCCCGCTCAGGAGGATGGTGGAGTCCGTAGGCGCGACGGTCTCCGCCAGCTCGAGGACCTCCAGGAATCCCCGGCTGGTGCCGATGGGACGTCCCTCGAAGGTCCGGTCCCGTCGGCGGATCTCCTTCCGAAGTTGCCGGTTCTCCGCCTTCAGGACCCGGGCCTCCGCAGCCCGCTTGCAGATTGCCAGGAGCTCCTCGTTTGCGAAGGGCTTCTGGAGGTAATAGTAGGCCCCCTCATTCACGGCCCGGACCGCCGATTGCAGCGATGCCTGCGCCGTCATGAGGATGACCGGGATCTCGGGATCGACGTCCCTGGTGCCGGAGAGGACCTCCAGCCCCGACGTGCCCGGCATGCGGATATCCGTCACCACAAGATCGGGCTTGCTCCGGCCCAGCAGCTCCAGGGCTTCGGCTCCCCCCTTGGCCGTGGCCACTTCATACCCGGCACCGCGGAAGAGAATCCGGAGTGAATCCAGGATTCCCGTCTCGTCGTCCACCAGCAGGACCTTCAGCGCCTGTTCGCTCACGACAGCTTCTCCGGAAGGTTGGAGGGCTCCCCGGGGAGATAGATAGCGAACTCCGCTCCGCCCTCTTCGGCCCGGTTCACGAGGATCGCCCCCTGATGGGCTTCCACGGCCCGGTGTACCAGGGCGAGACCGAGGCCGCTCCCACCGGGGCGATTGGTGTAGAAGGGATCGAAGATCCTGGGCAATTCCTCGGAGGCCACCCCGGGGCCGGAGTCGGCGATGCGAAGGCACACGGGCCCCTTCATCCGGGTCCCGTGGGGGGAGTCACACCCGGCCGAGTCCGTCAGCTCCACCCGGACCTGTCCCGTGGGCCCCGCAAATTGGGCCGCGTTCAGCACCAGGTTGAATACCGCTCGATGAAGGAGGTCCGGATCTCCGGGAATGTGCACGGGGTTGTCCAGTCCCGACCGCCGGAACCGGATACCCTCGCCCACCTGGGGATTCTGCCGGACCAGGGTGATGCAATCCCGTGCCAGCTCCGCCAGATCCAGGACTCTGGTCTTCCCCATGCGCAGCGCCGAGAATTCGATGAAATCCGAGAGGAGGCGACTGAGGCGGTCCGACTCCGCCACCACGAGCCGTTCCAACGTTGCCCGGTCCTCGCCGTCCAGAGCGGGTTTCGAGATTTGCTCCACGGCGCTCCGAATGGAGGCCAGGGGATTCTTGATCTCGTGGGCCAGGGATGCGCTGAGCTCTGCGATGGCCTCCAATCGCTCGGCCCGGCGGTTGAGGCCTTCCAGGCGATCCTGATCCGTGATGTCCTGGAAGATGGCCGTGGCGGAGGGAGCGTCTCCTTCCTCCCTCTCCAGGATGGTGGTGCTCACACCCAGGATCAGCTCCTGGCCGTCCCGAGTGGCGGTGGCCTTGAAGCGGGGCACGGGACGCCTGGTGTCGATGGAGCCCTTCAGGACGCTCCGGAGCCCCGGCGCCACCGCTCCGATGGTCGGCATGATCTCCGACCCCAGCCACTCGGCGGAGGAAAGACCCAGGATGGCCTCGCCCGCCGGGTTCAGGTACCTCAGCCGTCCGATTCCATCCACCGTCATGACGCCCGTACCGATGTGAGCCAGGATGTCCCCGGTGTCCAGTCGGAGTCTCTCGAGCTCCGACTCCACCTCACCCAGGGCCAGGCCCGCCCGCCTCACCCGGTCGCCCAGCCAGCCGGTGATGACCGCCACCGCGGCAAAAAGGCCCATCTGGAGGAAGACCTCCGGCCCGGCGGTCTCCAGGTTCAGCCAGACCGTGTCCGCCAGGAAGAGGATCGTCACCAGCACTCCTACCAGCACCCCCCCCGGGAGGGGGAGGAGGAGGGCCCCGGTGGAGATCACCAGGATGTACAGGAATGCGAAAGGACTCTGGCCACCTCCGGTGATGTGCACGATGGCCGTCACCAGGAGGGCGTCCACGACGGCCTGTGCGTAGACGAAGGTGTCCCCCGGGTCCCTTCTTCCGATATGGGTGTACCAGACCGACGCGCCGGTAAAGATGAACGCCGACAGGAAGGCGATGGTGGCGATGAACGTCTGGGCCGGATCCGCCCCGAACCACCGGAAGAGGGCTCCCGCCAGGATCCCGGACACGAAGGTGACGCGACCCAGGTAGAGCCACCGGAGGAGATCCCGCCTTCGGAAGGTGAACCGGGTCTCGGTGGGCTGGATTTTCAAAGGTCGTCGTGTTCCACCCCCGAAGGCCGCGGGGAGAAAAGGGTTCAACGGATCGGAGAACCTCCACCCCTCACCCGAGGCGATGTCCGGCAGACCTCGGGGGCCCTTTGGGCGGGTCGGGACCCCAGGATGGCCATCGGTCTCAAGAGTAGAAAGATTCGTTGCAGAGTGCAATGCTCTTGGTTGGCAATTTGCAAAGCCGGGCTGTGAAGGGGACGGGCGCGGGAAGGGTTTCCCCCAAGGGGAGCTTCGGCCAGATTCCCTGAGGCCCCCGGAGAGGTGTCCCGGAGACGGGATATCGTGGGGAGTGCTCCCGACCCCTTCTACTCCCACCGAATGTGGCGAGGCCGCTCATGTCGCTCTCATCGCTGCTGGAGGTTTCCCGGGGCCATTCCCCCGCGGATCTGGTGCTTCGGAACGGGCGGGTCGTGAATGTGCTCACCGGGGAGGTGGAGGAGGTGGACGTCGCACTATTCGAGGGCCGGGTGGCGGGGCTGGGGCCGGGCTACGAGGGCAGGGCCGAGGGGGAGCTGGGAGGGAGGTACCTCCTCCCGGGGTTCATCGACGCCCACGTCCACGTGGAATCCAGTCTGGCGACCCCTCCCGAATTCGCCCGGGCCGTGGTCCCGCGAGGGACAACCACGGTCGTGTCCGACCCGCACGAGATCGCCAACGTCCACGGTCTGGAGGGAATCCGATACATGCTGGAGGCCAGCGAGGGCCTTCCCCTCACCGTGTTCGTGATGGCCTCCTCCTGTGTTCCCGCCACACACATGGGCACCGCCGGAGCCGAGCTCGACGCCGGGGCCCTGGAGAGCCTCCTGACCCACCCCAGGGTCCTGGGCCTGGCGGAAGTCATGAATTTCCCTGGGGTGATCCAGGGCGATCCCGGGATCCTGGCAAAGCTGGAGGCATTCCGGGGCCGGGTCGTAGATGGGCACGCCCCGGGGGTGAGGGGCCATGCTCTGAACGCATACGTGGCCGGTGGCCCCGGCTCCGACCACGAGAGCACCACCCCGGACGAGGCCCTGGAGAAGCTGCGCCGGGGTCTCTTCCTCTATCTCCGGGAAGCCACCAATGCCCGGAACCTCCGAGACCTGCTTCCGGCCCTGACCCCCGAAAACCGT
>JASFRP010000279.1:0-5439 GCA_050114895.1 Gemmatimonadota bacterium | reverse complement strand
CGAAGCGCGGATCCGGATGAGGTACGGGCGGCGCTAAAAGCCAACCCCGGATCCCGAGCCGTCCTGGTGGTGCACTCGGACACTAGCACCAGCGTGCTGAACCCCGTAGCCGAGATCGCTTCCATCGCACGAGCCCACGGTGCCCTGACACTGGTGGACGGAATCTCCTCCGTGGGGGGGGCACCGTTCTCCTTCGACGCCTGGGGGCTGGACTTCGCCGTGGTCTCCTCCCAGAAGTGCCTTATGACGAGCCCTGGACTGGCCCTGGCGGTGGTGGGGGAGCGTGCATGGGAGGCCGCAGAGCGGGGCGGAATGCCCCGATCGTACCTGGACTTCGAGTCCATCCGCCGCACACTGGGAGGCCCCCGCCCTGAAACCCCGGGGACGACCCCCGTGCTCCTGGTCCTCCAGCTCCTGGAGGCCGTTCGCATGATCCGCGAGGAGGAGATGGACTCGGTATTCCGGCGCCATCAGGCCATGGCAGACCGCGTTCGCACTGGAGCGGCCCAGCTCGGGTACCGCCTCCAGGGCCCGGGAATCCTGGAGCGTTCCCCGACCCTGACAGCTCTCACGGTTCCGGCGGGTGCGGATCCGGACGTGGTCCGGGCTCGGGTCCTGGATGCCGGAGTCCAGATCGCAGGGGGGCTCGGACCGTACAGGACCCGATCCGTCAGGATCGGCCACATGGGGGACATCCGGATGGAAGACGTGGAGCGGACCATGGACGCCTTGGAGGGAGCCACAGACATCCGGACCGGAGACTGACCGTTGCTCGCCGATACCAGGACTGGCCCCTAATGCGCGACGCACGCGCTTACCCGAGCCGCCCGTCCATCCACGGCCGCACTCTGGCCGAGAAGATCCTCTCGGCCCGTGCTGGGATCGACGCCCGGGCGGGGGACATCGTGGTATGCGATGCGGACCTGATCCTGGGAACCGACGGATCCACTCCCATGGCCTTGGACTACTTCGAGGCCATGGGCGGGGAGGCCGTGGCTCGCCCAGACCGGGTCCTTCTGGCCAGGGATCATTACTCGCCTCCCACGTCACCCTCCACCCTGGAGTTCCACGCTCGCATGGAGGCCTTCGCGGCGGTGCACGGGGTGGAGCTACTCCCCGTGGGCGGGGGGATCAGCTTCCAGGTGGCATTGGAAACCGGTCGTGTCGGCCCCGGGGACCTGGTGGTGGGGGCCGACAGCCACACCGTCACCTGCGGCGCCGCGGGAGCATTCGCCACGGGAATCGGCTCGGCGGACCTGGCCGCAGCCTTCCTCACCGGAAAGGTGTGGCTCCGGGTCCCCGAGAGCATGCGCGTGGTCCTGGATGGGCTGATGCCGGCCGGCGTGGGAGCCAAGGACCTGGCGTTGGAGGTGGTGCGGCTCGTGGGCTCCGAAGGGGCGGTGTATCGGGCCGTGGAGTTCCTGGGTCCGGTGGCCGACGCCCTCCCGCTGGAGGAGCGAATGGTCCTCTCCAACATGTCTGCCGAGATGGGGGCCAAGGCCGGGATCTTTCCCGCCTCCGCCGAGCCGCCTGGCGATCCTCGGGAATCCTCCGTCTCCGGTTTCCTCCCCTCCTCCGACCCTGATGCCACCTTCGTCGGCGAGATCCGCGTGGACTGCTCGGCCATTGTGCCCCGGGTGGCCCTTCCCCACCAGCCAGCCAACAGCGTGCCGGTGTCCGAAGTCGCGGGCAGGACCATCGACTGGGTCTTCCTCGGCACCTGCACGGGAGGACGCGCTCATGATTTCAGGGACGCGCTCCGGATGCTGGACGCTGGGGGCGGCATCGCCCCGGGGGTGAGCGTGGTGGTGACACCTCCCTCCCCCCGGGTTCGGGGGGCCCTGGAAGCGGACGGCACCCTGGCTCGCATAGCGGCCCACGGTGCCGTGATCACCCAGACAGGATGCGGACCCTGCTGCGGGACTTCCGGCCCCATTCCCCCACCAGGCGCGCGGATTCTCTCCACAGCCAACCGGAACTTCCGAGCTCGCATGGGCGAGCCTTCGGCTGAGATCCATCTCGCGTCACCGGCAACCTGCGCCGCGGCCGCGACGGCAGGCCGCATCGTGGATCCGAGGGAGTTGGGATGAGCTTCGAGCGCGGAGGCGACGGGATGATCCTCGAGCTTCGTGGCCGGGCCCGCCGGCTGGGTGATCGGGTCAACACTGATTACATCATCTCCTCCAGCCGGAAGAAGGAGACGCTGGATCCTCACCAGCTCAAGCGATGGCTCCTGGAGGAAGTGGATCCGGGTTTCGCCACTTCGGTGAGAGAGGGCGATGTGGTGGTGGCGGACGAGGCCTTCGGTTGCGGGTCGGCCATGGAAGTCGCTGTGACGGTAGTGCTGGCGGCCGGGATCAAGGCGGTGGTGGCCCGAAGCTTCTCGCGGACCTACTACCGGAACGCCATCAACAATGGGTTGATTCCGGTCGAGTGCGACACTTCAGGGATCCAGGAAGGGGATAGGCTCGTGCTGCGGATCGCGGACGACAGGGTCGGCGTGGTGAACGAGACCACGGGCACCGAAGTCCAGGCCCGTACACTCCCACCTTTCGTTCTGGAGATCCTGGAGGCTGGTGGACTGGTCCCCTATTTGCGTACACGCGGCGGGTTCGGGGAGGGCGCATCGTGAAGCTGACGACGAAGATCCTTCTTGGGCTGGTCCTCGGGGCCGTGCTGGGAGTCGCGGTGCAAGCTTCGGGATCGGAGGAGGCGACAGGCGCCGTCTTGTTCTTCGAGCCGCTGGGGACGGCGTTCATTCGTCTCATCAGTATGGTGGTGGTTCCCCTGGTGGTGGCAAGCCTCTTCGTCGGAACCTGCTCCGTTGGAGACGTGAGGCGGTTGGGCCGCATCGGCGGGCGGGCGCTTGCGTATTTCCTGGTTACCACCCTCATCGCATCCACCATCGGCCTGTACCTGGGTGTCCTGGTGAAGCCCGGCGCCTCCCTGGACCCGGAGGTTAGGGACAGGATCGCGGCGGAGTACCAGGCCACGGCCGAGGCGTCCGCCGCCGTCGTGGAGACGGTGTCCCTGAGGGAGCGGCTCCTGGAGATCATCCCCCGAAACCCCCTGGGGGCCGCCGCGGACATGGACCTCCTACCCCTCATATTCGCCACCCTTCTCTTCGCGGCGGCAGCCTCGGTGTTGGAACCGGCGAAACGGGACCCCCTGGTGACCTTCTTCGACGCGGTGAATGGAGCCGCGGGAGTCATCATAGACTGGGTCATGAGGTTGGCCCCCTACGCTGTATTTGTCCTCATCGCCGGAGCCATGGCCCGGTTCGGGGTGGGGCTGCTGAGGGGGCTGCTCCTCTACTCTGTCCTCATCATCGTGGGAGAGGCTCTTCACGGTTTCGGGGTGCTCATGCTCACGCTCCGGGCAGCTGGGCTGAACGTGCGGGCATTCTGGCGGCACGTGGCACCCGGACCGCTGGTGGCGTTCTCCACCGCATCGTCGAACGCGGCGCTCCCGGTGAGCCTGGAGGTGGCCCAGAGAAACCTCGGCGTCTCCAACGAGGTGGCGAGCTTCGTGCTACCAGTGGGAGCCACCCTGAACATGAACGGGTCGGCCCTCTACAAGGGCCTCACCGTCGCGTTCATCGCCCAGGTCTATGGCGTGGCCCTGGGTCCGGCAGAGCATATCACCATCATCGTTACCTCCACCATGGCGGCCGTGGCTGGGGTAGGGGTGCCGGGCAGCTCCCTGGTCACGACTCTCATCGTCCTCGGCGCCATCGGGATGGGGCCCCAGGCGGCGGCCGGGATCGCCCTGGTGGTGGGCCTCGACAGATTCCTGGACATGTTCCGAACCGGTGTGAACGTCCTCGGGGACCTGACCTGCACCGCCATCGTGGCCAAGGGAGAGGGAGAGACTCTCGGGGCTTGATGACTTTCCTTCGCGACGGCCACGGACCACACTCTCTGTCGGGCCCCATGGATGGAATCGTTTTCATGACCTTCACACGCTCAGGAGAAGTGGACATGGCCACGGTGAGCAGGATCGCGAACGGGCGGATACCGGGATTCACCGGGAGGCGCGGTCCGGGAGCCTTCAACCTGAAACAGGCGGGGAGTCTCCCAGCAGCAATGGTATCGACCATCCTCCTTTCCCTGACCGGTTGCGGTGGAGACGATGCCCCTCCCGTACCCACCGACCCGGTGGAGTGGCTGGCTTCCCAGGCAATCCCGGTGGCTTCCGTGGATCCCGGGAACCGGGACTTTTCGGACCTCGAGCCCCTCCGCGACGTCATCGGAGATGCCCGTGTGGTGATGCTGGGTGAGCAGTCCCATGGCGATGGAACCGTCTTCCTCACCAAGACGCGCCTCATCGAGTTCCTTCACCAGGAGATGGGATTCGACGTCCTGGCTTTCGAAAGCGGGCTCTTCGATATGCGCAAGGCATGGGAAGCCATTTCTCAGGGTCGTGATCCCCGGGAATCTTTCAGCACCGGGGTATTTGGTATCTGGGCCCTGAGCGCTCAGCTCCAGCCCCTCATCGCCTACGTGGGCGAGGTCGCCGGCAGCGATCATCCCCTCGAGTTGGCGGGCTTCGACTCGCAATTCACGGCGGCCGGATCCAGAGCTGCCTTCGTGTCCGACCTGGAGGCGTTCCTGGAGGCCGAGGGCTCCTCTCTCCCAGCGGATCCCCGATGGCCCGGATTCCGGGTGACCCTCACCGGGCTCATCGATGGCTCCCAGTTTACGGTGAAACCGCCGGAAGCGGAGAAGGAAGGCTTCCGGGCGATGATAGCGGAGCTTCGGGAGTGGGTGGGTGAGGGTGGCGCCGCTGAGCCTGGCTCCGAACGGCGCTTCTGGGCCCAGATGCTGAAGAGCGCCGAGGCTCAGGCCGAGGGAACCTGGCAGATGGACATGGAGAACCTGACGGTGGAATCGGCGAGGTTCCGGGACGAACAGATGGGGGACAACCTGGTCTGGCTCGCAAACGACTGGTATCGCGGCCGAAAGCTCATCGTGTGGGCGGCCACCTTCCACAACGTCCGGAACATCGGGCAGATCGATAGCCGGATGCCCGACCTGGACTACACCAAGGCCATGACCATGGGCCACAGGGTATGGGAAGCCCTGGGGGAAGACGTCTACAACCTCGGATTCACCGCCTACGAGGGAGAGGCGGCTCCGTGGGCTGCCGACTCCGCCCAGGCACTCGCGGTTCCCACGGAGGGGAGCCTGGAGGACCTCATGGCCCGGGCAGGCCTTGATAACGCCATCGTCGATTTCCGTGGCGCAGGTCCCGCCCTATCCTGGCTCTCGGAGCCCCTGATCTCACGACCTCTCGGCTACGGGGAGATGGAGGCCGACTGGACCTCCATCCTGGACGGGATGTTCTTCAACCGCGTGATGGAGAGGAGCACCAGGGCGGAGGCTGCCGGCAGCTAGGTGGACGACGGTTGAGTTGCGGCGCACCGAGCTGGGCTTCGGG
>JASFRP010000278.1:0-5456 GCA_050114895.1 Gemmatimonadota bacterium | reverse complement strand
CGTCCCGACCTCGGCGGGGGGCGGGTCCTCCACCGCACTCTCAGCCTCTTCTCTCATTTCCGTATCGGCCGCGACCTCCAGACGTCTCAGCTCTCCCTCCCTGGCCCAGCCCTCTTCCAGAAGCGTTCCCCGAAAGAGATCGATGGGATCCCTCGCTTCCCAGGCTCTGATTTCCTCGGGAGGGACGTAGAGCTGGGGATCGTGCTGCGCGTGGCCTTTTCGCCGGTAGGTCAACAGCTCCAGGATTGTGGGCCCCTTCCCGTCCCGGGCCCGATCCACGGCTCGACGGGCCGCCTGGTAGACTGCCAGGACGTCGTTGCCGTCCACGGATTCCCCGGCAATCCCGTACCCCTGGGCCTTCGCCGAGAACCCCGCTGCACGCGTCTGTTTTCGGGTGGGAGTGGAAAAGGCGTACCCGTTGGCGGTGACGACCACGATCATAGGGCATCCCTGTGCCCCTGCGAAGTTCACCCCCTCGTGCCATGCACCGGTCGACGTCGCCCCATCGCCGTAGAAGACCATCCCCACCCGAGGCTCCCCACGGATCTTGAACGACAGAGTGATGCCCGACATGACGCCCACCATGGTGCCCAGCGGAGACACGGGCCCGACGAAGCCCCTCCGGAGGTCCGTCCAGTGCACGTTCGCCTCTTTCCCCCGGGTGGGGCCGGTCTCCCGGGCCAGGTACTGCCGGAAGTACTCTCCCGGGGTCCCCCCGAAGAGGAAGAGGGCCCCCGTGTCGCGGACGGTATGGGCAATGACGTCACCCGTGGCGTCGTCCCTGCGTCTCAGGGCATACGCGGCTCCCACAGAGGCCCCTTCCTGACCCAGGGAGCGATAGAGGCCGCCCGAGACGTGGCCTTGCCGGAACAACACCTCCAGTCGCTCTTCCGCGGCTCGGGCACGGATCAGGGCCCGATAGATCTTCAGGAGATCATCTCGATGGAGGTCCGAGACGAGGGGAGACGACGGGTCCGGCACCTCTTCAGACCCGGGGATGGGGGCGGATCCTTCCAAGCCTCGAGGGAGGAAGTAGAGGAGAGAGTCGGCGAGTGATCTGGGCTCGGTCCGGCCGGATCAACCCCCGCCCGGATCTCCCCCCGCCGGATTCGCAGGAGGAGGCACCTCACCACTCCCTCCGGCGGCCCCCGGCTCCTCCGTTGAAGAGTCGGTCAGACCCGGCAAGATGGGCTCAGGTGCGGGGGCGGTCTGCTGCATCTCCTCCAGAAGGATGGACTGGGGTTGCTGAGCCCGGGATGAAAGGATGGAGAGCACGAGGGCCAGCCCCATGAAGATTCCCCCGGCGGTCCAGGTGGCACGGGTGAGAACCGTTGTCGCCTGACGACCGGCAAGGATCCCTTCGGTGGCGGTGACACCCCCACCCATTGCCGCGAGTCCTCCCCCTTTTCCGGATTGAAGGAGGATTACGACTCCCAGGAAGAGTCCGTCCAAGACCAGGATGGCCAGCAAGAAGCCGTACATTTACCTCAGTCCCATTGGAGTGTAGCAGAGCAAAAAACATCGCCGCCCAAAGGAAGCCTGTCAACGCGGTGGAGGGACCAGCCCCGCTCCGGCAGCCCACAAGGGCGGACGTGGGCTCAGGGGATCTTCAAAGCGGAACCGCTTCCGCGATAGCCTGAAAAGACGCCGGATCCAGCGATGCACCCCCCACCAGGACCCCGTCTACATCAGGGGCCGTCAGCAGAGAGGCTGCGTTTCCCGGCTTCACGCTCCCCCCGTAGAGGATGGAAACCCTTTCAGCCCATTCTCGGCCGAGCACCGAACGGAGGCGGCTCCGAAGAAGGCCATGAGCCTCGGAGGCATCCTGAGGTGTGGCGGTCTCACCGGTGCCGATGGCCCACACGGGTTCATAGGCCAGGAGCACCCTCGCTCCCGGATATGCCTGGAGTACCAGGAGAAAAGCCTCCAACTGTCCGAGGATCACCTCCTCGAGTCGACCGGCCGAGCGCTGTTGGAGGGTCTCCCCGACGCAGACCACAGGCGACAACCCTCCTTCGAGGACGGCCGCCACCTTCTTGCCCACCTCCTCGTCGGTTTCTCCGAAAAGGTGACGCCGTTCCGAATGCCCGATGAGAGCGTGAGTGGCTCCAGCCTCCCTGGTCATGGGGACCGACAGTTCCCCCGTGAACGCTCCCGACTCCTCCCAATGGACGTTCTGCACCCCCATCTCGATCCGGGGATCTCTAGGCCGGGCGCTCAGAGCGGCGGCCAGTGAGAGGGCGGGTGGGAAGAGGAGCAACTCCGGCCTCGGCCCGGACGAAGGCGAAAGAGAGAACGCCCTGAGAAAGGCCTGAGCCTCTCGGGGTCCGAGGTTCATTTTCCAGTTGCCGGCGATGACGGGAACTCCGTTCATCCTTCCCCTCCCGGCATCGCGTCCAGGGCAGCCACTCCTGGCAGGGGAACCCCGGCGAGAAACTCCAGGGAAGCCCCACCACCCGTGGAGACGTGAGTGAGCTGCTGGGCCACCCCGGCCTTTTCCGCAGCCGAAACCGAATCTCCTCCGCCCACCACGGTGGTGCCTCCAGCCTGGGTCACCTCCGCCACCGCCTCCGCCAGTGCCAGAGTGCCCTGCGCGAACGGGTCCATCTCGAATACGCCCATGGGGCCATTCCAGACGACGGTCCTCGCCTCGGAAAGGGCATCGGCGAAAAGGGCTCTGGAGGCCGGCCCGATGTCGCCGATCCGATCTGCCGAACCCACGTCACCTCGCTCCACGACCCTCGTCTCAGCCTGGGGAGAGATTTCCTCCGCAACCACGCAGTCCACGGGCAAGAGGATGGTTTCCCCGCCCTTCTCCAGCGTCTCCCGGGCCATAGCAACCCGGTCGTCCTCCACCAGCGACCGTCCCGTCTCCAGGCCCAGCGCCCGGAAGAAGGTATTCGCCATGGCCCCGCCGATGAGAAGGCGGTCCACCCTCGGGAGAAGAGCCTGGATGACGTCGATCTTCCCGGAGATCTTTGCGCCCCCGAGCACGGCCACGAACGGACGGTCCGGGGTCTCCAACGCCAGGCCGAGATATCGGAGCTCCCTTTCCATCAGGAACCCGGCCACGGCTTCCCCCCCTCGGCTCCGGATCACCACCGCAGCACCCACGGTGGAGGCATGGGCCCGGTGTGCGGACCCAAAGGCGTCATTGACGTAGAGATCCCCGAGATCTGCAAGTGCTTCGGAGAACGCTGGGTCGTTCTTCGTCTCACCGGGGTGGAACCGTGTGTTCTCCATCAGG
Source organism: Gemmatimonadota bacterium (assembly GCA_050114895.1). Taxonomy (GTDB): domain Bacteria; phylum Gemmatimonadota; class Gemmatimonadetes; order Longimicrobiales; family Gaopeijiaceae; genus JASFRP01. The sequence goes on along the minus strand of JASFRP010000278.1, from coordinate 2,209 downwards.
AGGAGCTCGCCGTTCTTCAGCTCGGCCACCGCAGCAGTGGCGGATGCACCCGTGAGCTGAGGGGAGAATCGGACCGGATGATCCAGGAGAGTGGCCAGATGATCCGCCACCGGTCGGAGGGAATAAGCCGGATCGGGTGCCCCCTTGGGTCGTCCCAGGTGGGAGGTCACCACCACGCGCCCTCCCCGTTCCAGGAGGTACTTCAGGGTGGGAAGAGCCCGGACGATCCTCGTGTCGTCCGTGATCTCCCCCTCCGGGCTCAGAGGTACGTTGAAATCCACACGGACGAGAATCCGGGTTCCAGAGATACGGGAATCCGCCAAGTCGGCGACGGTCTTGACTGACATCATCCGATTCCTCCATGGTTCGACGGCGGGAGCGTGGCGGGAAGATAGAAGAGATCCCCTCGGGCCCACAACACGGACCCGGGGGGATCGGAATGTACCGGCCGTATGACCCCGTGGGGTTGTTGGATCAGGCTCCGGGCCCCTCCCTCGGAGAGGAGTCGGGCTGTCCGCCACCCTGTTGGTCCCCTGGCACGAAATTGACGGTGAACTCCACCCAGGTACCCACGGGCATTCCAGCACGGGTCGCCGGACGGAACCGAATCTGGGTCGCCGCCCGCATCGCGGCCAGGTTCAGACTCTGGTACCCGGATCCCTCCCGCATCTGAATGTGATCCACACGCCCTGAGGCGTCCACCCAGAGTTGGAGCTTGACCGACCCGCCGACTCCAGCCTGCTGGAGGGCCGTGGGATAGAAGGAGGCGATGATGTTCCTCGCTTCTTCTCGGAAGAGGATCTCCGGGTAGGAGTACTCGATCTCGGAAAACGAGGCTCCTTCCTGTTGGACCTCTGACTCGTCGAGGCCCGCCAGCGGGTCCGAAGCGCTCTGATCCCCGGTGGCTTCGGGAGGGAGATCCGCATCCGGCTCGGCTACCCGAATCTCTGGGAGTCGAGGCTCCTCCGCTGGAGCGAACAGCCGGGGCGCCGCTTCTTCGAGGACGTTGCGAACCAACCGGGCCACAGAGGCCCTGGCTGCCGGCACTGCCATCCCCCCGATCATGAGGCAGGCCACACAGGCCGCGATGAGGGTGCGTTTCCAAGCGCTGGAGGGTCTGCTTCCCTCGGAAGGGGCAATCCTCCACACTCGGAGCAACTCACCCTCGAGCTCCGGCCCGAAAGATTCGCGTTCCTCGATGCGAATCGCCGACAACTCCCTGTCGAGATCCCGAAGCTCCGGGGGGAGAGTGGCGGTGAAATCCGCATCCAAGGGGGGTCTTCGCTCATTCATCTATTCTGAATCCTCGGTCCCTTCTCTAGTCACTTCTCTGTCGTTCCACCGCTTCTTTCAATCTCGCCAACGCCCGGTGCACCCTGACGGCAACGGCGTTCCCCGAGATGTTCAGGGCCTCGGCGATTTCCTGATTGTTGAGCCCCGCACCGTACCTCAGTGAGAGAATCTCCTGATCGGCGGGCCGGAGCCCATGATTCGCGTTCAGGATCATCTCGATTCTCTCCTCCCGCAGGACACGCTCCTCCTGGGTCGGCACATCGGCCACCAGGTCAGGAACCCTGTCCAGGGACACGTGGAGAGAGGACCTCCTCCTCAAAGAGCGAAGGTGGTCCGTCACGGCATTCCGGGCGATCCGAAGGAGCCATGTCCGCGGAGAAGCCCGAGTCGGGTCGTACCGATCCAGGGCCCGGAGAGCCTTCATGAAGACCTCCGAGGTCACGTCCTCAGCCGCCTCCCGAGTCGCCAGTCTGAATCGGACGTACCGATACACCGTGGGCCTGTGCTCTCGGAACCACTCGTCGAAGTCGGGTGGCAGTCGAGGGTGGCCCTCGCTCAGGGGCAGGAGCCCCGGTTTGGACTGAAGCTCCTCTTTCGTCATCATCACGCCATTATACGCGATCCGGAGGTCCTGCTTACATCACTCTTCGGGTCGGGACCGGACGACCGATACCCTCTCGGAGCTATCCGTGTCCAGCCGAAGCTCCAGGAGGGTATCGCAGTGACTGCACGGAATCTTCAGGGCCACACCGGCCTTCAGATCCACCCCGTCCGTATGCCCGCATACCGGGCAACGATAGCTGTGGGTCTCTGCCTCCGGCATGACTCCTCCTCATGGTTGGACCCATGAGCGGGGGATGGGAAAAGTCGGATTCCCGGGAGAAGCAAAAGGAGGTGACGATCCGGCCCCTGAGGG
>JASFRP010000277.1:0-5469 GCA_050114895.1 Gemmatimonadota bacterium | reverse complement strand
CAAGGCAGGCTTGCGGCGGCCGTCGGAAAGACCGTCGGTACGCGACTTCTGACAGAGGAGGATCTGACCCACACCTTTGCGGACGAGGAGTTTCGCGGTGCCTTCGACGATCGGCTTTCCCACTTCCTCGAGTCGGTCCTGGAGAGGGAGAGAGGGTCTCTCCGGGATCTCCTCCCCCCCGGAGTCATGGCGGAGCTGGAGACCATCCTGGACGAGGTGGTGGCGCTGGGTCTCGAGCGCTTTCAGGAGTACCTGACCTCGGACGCCTTCGTGACATTCATGGACGAGAGGGCCCGGGGTATCTTCGATGCCGTCGCGGACGAGCCGGTGTCGGGACTCCTCACGCCCGCCCGGGAGGCTGCCCTGGAGGAGGCCATTGAGGACTGGTTGGAGGGAGCCGTCGGAAGCGAGGGTTTCGAAGAGACCGTGGAAGATTACGTGACCCGGGCCACGGTCTCCCTTCTCCAGCCCGACAAGACCTTCGAACAGGTGCTTCCCCTCGGGCTGGTGGGTTCCATGGAGAAGGCCATCTCCTCCTACCTGCCCCTGGCGCTCCAGCGGTTGGGCCGGCTGCTGGAGGACCCCAAGGCCCGGGCCCGGTTCGAGCGCACCCTCCATGAGCTGTTCCACCGGTTTCTCCGTGACCTGAACTTCTACCAGCGGGTCGTCGCCCGGCTCATCGTCACGGAGGAAACCGTGGACCGCGTCCTGGATACCATCGAGGCCGAGGGGGCGGAGCGTCTATCAGCCATGCTTCGGGAAGAGGCGATTCAGGAGGCCATGGCCAGAGGGGTGAACGACGCCATCGTCGACTTCCTGAGAAGGCCCGTCTCCTCGGTCCTGGGGCAGCCGGAGGACGCCAGTGTCCAGGAAGCCCAGGAGACCCTGACCGGGTGGGCAGTGGATGTGGCCCGGGACCCCGCCACTCGGGCCTTTCTGGTGGAAAAGCTGGAATCGGCATTGGAGAAGGCCGGTGCCAGAACATGGGGAGAGATCCTGGAGAGGATTCCTCCGGAGACCCTCTCCCGGTGGCTGGTATCGGCGGCCCGGAGCGAGGCCGCCGGGAACCTGTTCACACGGGCCGCCGAGCGAGCTGTGGACAGCCTCATGGACCATCCCATCGGCACCCCCGCAAAGTGGCTTCCACCGGAAGCCCCCCGACGCATCGAGGAGGCTATCGGCGATCCCCTCTGGGGTTGGCTCCAGACCCAGGTCCCGGATGTCGTCCACCGTATCAATGTGGCCGGGCGGGTCGAGGAGAAGGTCCTGAACTACCCCACGGTGAAGATGGAAGAGCTGGTGAAGCGAGTCACGGATAGGGAACTGAGGCTCATCGTCCGCCTGGGCTATGTTCTCGGGGCCGTCATCGGAAGCATCCTCGTCCTGATGGATCTCCTCTGGCGATAGGTACGCAGCGGCCCTCTAGCCCGCCATCCCCAGGAACATCCCACCGATATACGGCACCAGCCAGATGGTCCATACCACCAGGCTGAAGCGATGGAAGCGGACCTTGGCCGACTCCGTCCCCGCTCTGACCACCCGGGTGGCCCATATCGCGTGGCCGAGCATGAGCCAGAGCGCGATCTGTCCGGTGATGGTATGGGGGCTGGTCCAATCGATTCCGGGCTCCAGGAGATCCATGGCGAGGGTCCCACTGGAGTCGAAGACGAAACCGGTCCAGAAGGCCAGGACGTGCCACCCCTTGAGGTAGCGGCTGAAGCGTTCCGACCAGACGCCTATGGAATAGGCTACCAGCGCCAGGGTGATGAGCAGGACGGCGGCCAGCTCCATTGGGGGCATGACGTCTGATGCCTCACCGACTCGAGAAGTCGGATCGTATCACCCTACCTGTCTTTCTTGGGAGCATCCGGCGGGATGAGATCGAAGTGGCGACCCGAGGAATGACGGCGACGGCGGTGGGAGGACCGCTCCTCCGGCATCCTCATCCACCCGAAGAGCGTGAAACGACGCTTGACCTTCCGGGTCCTTCCCCCGGCGCCGAGGGCCTTGTCCAGCTCGTCGGGGTTCGAACGGTACTGGCCGGCCATCCCCAGATAGAGTCCGACGCCGAGGGCGAAGATGGCGCCGAGGACCTTCAGGACGAGCATCCGGGAGCCTCAGGAGCCCCTGACGACGTCCAGCGCCATCATGGTCAGGCCCGCCAGCAGGATCATGGCCACCGCGTTGGTTCCCACGGCCACCATGGCGACGACGGTCCAGAAGACGATATGGATGAACGTGTATCCACCGGGGAGCAGGTTTCCCATGGTATCCTCGTTGAGGGTTCTCCACCGCCTGTCGAGGGCAGAAATATGGGGATCGGCCGCATGAGGGCCAACCCCCGATCGTCCTCCGAGCTCATTCCGGGGCGAACCCCGAGACAAGGCCCCTAGCCCGTGGACTCCTCCTGGTTCTCCTCCGGAAGTTGATGTTCCTCCACCCTCTTCCTGGCTTCCGCCAGGTATCCGGGCTCGAGCCGGAGGAGGCCGGAGATCTTCCGCATGAGATAGGCCTCCCGGCTGGCGAGATCCCCATCACTGAAGACCAGGCCCCACATGGCCTCCGCCAGCACCATCTTCTGCCCTAGAGAGTAGTGTTCCGCGATGAGATTCGTGAAACTCCAGAGATCCACCGCCTTGGCCCGCTGCTCCTCTGCCAGCTGCACCAGCTGGCTCGCCTGCTCCTCGTCCAGGCCGAACTGCCGCTTGATGGCATACCCGAGATGGGACCGCTCCGCGTCGCTGAATTCGTCGTCGGCGTAGGCGAGCTCCAGGAGGAGCGCGCAGGCGGCAAGCCTGAGCTCCGCCGGTTGGGTCTCGGCCTCATCCTCGGCCGTCTCGGCCATATTGTGGTGGAAGAAGCTCTTAATGGATTCCATCATGATCGGCTCTCCCTCGAAATGGCGCCGATCCCAGAGACGCCTCCCATTCCGTGTCTTCTGGCCGTTCCGCAACGGCAGAAGAAGTTCCGCCACCATCTTCTCACCTGTCTCATCAGAAGTCCAGTGCCCTCACCCTCCTCACCCCTGCCCTCAGCGGTAAGACGGTGGCGAACGTGGTCAGGGTTGCAACCCCCGCGATTCCTAATACGAGAGGAAGGAAGTCAGAGTTACGAACGGGTTCCCCCCCCAGGTTCGCCCCCAGGAAGGAGTAGACCGGCCAGGCCTCCAGGATCACGACGAAAGCCAGGTAGGTCACCGCAGACATCATGAAGAGGAGCCCGCCGAAGGAAGTGGGAATCTCCGCCACGTTGTCCGACTCGAAGTTGGGAAAGAGGGCTCCGAACCCGAGGGCCATGCCGGTGAGGGCGAAGGTGATCAAGACCATCGTCCCGGTGGTGAGGATGAAGATGAAGGGGGACACCTCCAGAATGAGGTTCGTGATGACGATGAGGGGGACGGCCACGACGAGCAGGGGGACCGTCCCCACCCAGTACTTCGACCAGAAGAGGGTCCGGATGTCCAGGGGAGAAGATCGAAGGAGCCACATCATCCGGCCCTCCAGGGACATCCCCGGGAAGACGAACCTGGCAGCGATGGCCGCGACCACGAACCCCGCCAGTCCCAGATTCAGGAATGATATGACGTTGATGAGGAAGAAGGAGACCTGCTCTCCGGTATAGAGAGGGAGCACCTGGATATTGTACACATAGACCGCCACCAAGACACCCAGGAGGATGAGCTGGGACCACTGGGTGGAATCCCTCAGGAAGACTCTCACCTCCTTGGCCGCGAGATGGCGTGTGCGGATACGGAGGCCCGAAAGTAGTCGGTCCGGCCAGGTGCCTCTGGCTCGATCTTCTCTTCTGTTCGCGCCTTCCTGTGCCCGAGTGAATCCAGCGGGGTGGAAGCGAAGGTGGAGCCAGGTCCCCCCCACCAGGAACGCTCCCGCAGTGGAGAGGAGGAGGAGGAAGGGGAGCGGATCGAAGGAGCCGTTGAGGTAGGCCATGAGGGCGTCGGTGGCCCACTCGTTGGGAAGCCAGACCGATGACGGGGTTCTCAGCACGGCGATGAAATCCACCAGGCTTCTGAACTCCTCGGGTCTGACCAGCCGCTCGGGCCGCAGGAGACGGAAGAGCACCACGACCCCGGCGGCGGTGAAGAGCCCAAGGAGCGCCAGAAGATCCCGGGTGCGGCGAGCTGGGAAGACGTTCACCAGGATCAGGGTGAAGGCCACACCCACCACCGCGGGGAGAACCAGGTACGGGACCATCACGGCGATGGACAGCAGGTAGAACCCCACATCGGCCCGGTAGGTGAATCCGTAGGCCGCGAAGAGCGGCACCGCCATCAGGACCACCATCCATGAGGAATTCGCGATGGTCTCCACAAGGCGCGACAGGTACACCCTCACTCCGTCCGTCGGGGAGGCGACCAGAAGCTCCAGGTCCCTGGCAAGAAAGAAGGTGGACAGGGACGTGATGACGTTGGACAGGAGGAGGATCCCCAGAAAGGTGAGGAGCGCGAGCCCCAGGAGCTTCCCCGCCAGGATGCTCCCGATGCCCTGCGTGTTCCGGAAGTAGAGGAGCATCCGCCAGATGACGGCGAAGATGAAGCTCCAGAAGAAGAGTCCCACCAGACCGAGGCCCAGGGCCTTGAACGCCCAGGCCTCGTCGGTCCGGGCTCGGTTCAGCCTCCCCTTCAGCTTGGGGCGAAGCAACCAGAGGAAGGTGGCATCCCTCCGGGCGAGGGCGTTCACGGAGCCACCGTATCCTGGAGGTTGGCCACGATCTCCGCGACTTCGTCACCTCCGGTGACCTTCAGGAAGATCTCCTCGAGATGGGCCTCTCCGGCGTCGGCCTGGCGGCGGAGATCCTCCAGGGTCCCCCGGGCGAGAATTCTCCCTTCATGGATGATGGCGATGGCGTCACATACCGCCTCCACCACCTCCAGGGTGTGGGAGGAGAGGAAAACGGTCCCCCCATTCTCCACATAGGTCCGCAACAGATCCTTCAAGGTTCGAGCCGACTTGGGATCGAGGCCCACCATGGGTTCGTCCACCACGATGAGCTCCGGCTGATGGACGATGGCCGAGGTGATGAGCAACTTCTGCCGCATCCCGTGGGAATAGGTCTCCACCAACTCGTCCTGCCAATGGGACAGATCGAAGAGCTCGAGAAGACGCTGTCCCCGCTCTTCGGTGTCCTTTCCGTCGTCGCCCCATAGGCCCGCCACGAAGCGGATGAACTCCCTGCCCGAGAGCTTCTCGTACAGATGGGGCCGGTCCGGGATGTATCCCAGCCGGGACTTGGCCTCCTCCGGCTCCCGCCCCAGGTCGTTCCCACCGATGATGACCCTCCCCGACGTGGGGAGCAGGACCCCCGCGATCATCCGGATCGTTGTGTTCTTTCCCGCACCGTTGGGCCCCAGGAACCCGAAGATCTGTCCCTTTGGCACCGCCAGGTCGATTCCGTCCACGGCGGTGAAGGTGCCGTACCGTTTCGTCACGGCCTCCAGACGGAGGACGGTCC
>JASFRP010000276.1:0-5472 GCA_050114895.1 Gemmatimonadota bacterium | reverse complement strand
CTGAGCGAAAGGGTCCTCCGGGTTCCGGTGACGGCGCCACCCTCGTTCTTGAGGGTGGGGGCCACGTCGGGGTTCGTGGCCTGAAGGGCGGGGATGAGGCCGAAGAAGAGCCCGGCGCCGGCTGAGACCAGGCCCGTGAAGAGGAGGACCGTCCCGTCCAGCCCGAACTGGAAATTCACGGGAAAGGGGATGGGAGGTTGGAAGCTCACCAGGATTCGGAGCACCCAGGTGGCCACGAGGAGGCCCGCGGCTCCTCCCAGCACTCCCAGGAGCACGGTTTCCACCAGGAGTTGCCGAACGAGGGCCCACCGCCTGGCACCCAGGGCCAACCTGAGGGCGATCTCCTTCTTTCGGTCCGCTGCCCGGGCCAGGAGGAATCCCGCGAGGTTCACACAGGCGATGAGGAGAACGAGGCCGACGACGGAGAGGAGTAGAACAGCCACACCCTTCAACGGACCGTCGACGATGGGGTGGATGGAGACCTCGTTGGTGGGGAGCACGCTGAACTCCCTCCCCCGCCAGTTCTCCGGGAAGGCTGCCTGGTTCTGGGCTGACATGGTGGCCAGGGCAGACCTGACCCTGTCCACGGTAACGCCGGGCCGGAGCCGGGCCCGGATGAAGACCTGCCGGTCTCCACGGCTGCTGAGGTCGTCGGGGTCTCCGTCGATGCTGAAGGCGTCGGCCATCTGATAGGGGACCCAGATGTCCATGGCGAATCCGGGAGCGGTAAGGCTTTGCAGCTCCTTTGGAGCGATGCCCACCACGGTGAAGAGGCGTCCCCCCAGGCGGATCGACTGCCCTACGATGCCGGGATCGCTTCCGAAATGTGTCTGCCAGAACGCCTGCCCCAGGACCACCACCGGATGCGTGTTCCGGGTCTGACCCTCCTCCGGGAGGAAGAACCTCCCCAGGGCGGGCTCGATGCCGAGGACGCTGAACAGGTCGTAGGAGACGAGCTCCCCCATGAGGGGATAGGTGGCTTCCTCCGTCTCGTAACGACCCAGCAGGGCCCAGTAGCCCACCACGCCGCTGAAGAGGTCGGTACGTGCCCGAAGGTCTTCCAGGTCCGGTACCGAGGACACGCTGTAGGGATAGCCGTTGTCCGATTCGCTGGAGTAGATCTCCACCAGCTCCTCCGGGGCCCGCATGGGGACGCCACCCATGAGGAGGGTGTTCACGATGCTGAAGATGGCGGTGTTGGCGCCGATTCCCAGAGCCAGCGAGAGGATGGCGATCGCCGTGAAGCCGGGGCTCTTTCCCATGCGCCGAGCGGCGTAGCGAACGTCCTGGACCAGGGCGTCGAGGCGGTCCAGCCAGCGGACGCTCCGTTCCCGTGCCGACGCCTCTCGCCGCGCTTCTCCTTCGTACCGGTGCCGGTCGCCGAAGAGGCGCCGGGCCTCGGCCCACGCGTCCTCCTCCGCCATCCCCTGGGAGATGAGGGCCTCCGCTTCCATGGCGATATGGGATTCCATCTCCTCGCGGATGTCCCGCTCCGGATCCGGTTGAAAGCTGCCGGCTCTGAATGTCGGTTTCATGGCTTATTCCTCCACCCCACCCAGTACTGCGTAGACGGCCTGGGCATGCTCGTCCCATCGGGCGGTCTCGTGCTGGAGGGCTTGCCTGCCTTTCTCGGTGAGGGAGTAGAACCGGGCACGCCGCCCCGTCTCCGTCTCCCCCCAGTCGCCCCGGATCCACCCTTTCCGGTTGAGGCGGTGCAGAGCCGGGTAGAGAGCCCCCTGCTCCACTTCCAGGACGCCCTGGGTCCGATCCCGGATCCACCGGGCGATTCCGTACCCGTGTACGGGCTCCCTCCGGAGGGTTCGGAGGATGAGAAGGTCCAGAGTGCCGGTGAAAAGGTTGCCTGCCATGGAAAGCTTCTCCGGTGAATACCTGACTCACTTAGGCCTAAGTCGTTGAGGTATCCTACGGAGGTGCGGGGTGGCGGGTTTCACTCGGAACGGAGCGCCTCGACGGGGGAGAGACGGGTAGCTCTCAAGCCCGGAAGCAGGGCGCCTGTCAAGCCCACCACCAGGAGGAGCCCGACGCCCCCTGCCAGCGTCGGAGGATCCAGGGGGCTGACCCCGTAGAGGAGGCTCGAGATCACGAGCGTGGCCACGACGGCGCCGACGAGCCCTAGCGCGACTCCTGCGATGGCCAGGAGGAACGCCCGACGGAACACCAACCCCATCAGCCGGGCGTGCCCGGCCCCCACGGCTACTCGAATCCCAAGCTCGCGGGTCCGCTGGGCCACAAAGTAGGAGATGACCCCGTAGACCCCGGCCGCCGCCAGCCCCAGGGCCAGGAGAGAGAAGAGACCGATGAGGAGGGTATAGAACTCACGTCCTCCCAGCTGACTATCCAAAACCTCTGCCATGGTTCGGATCTCGGAGACGGGCTGATTGGGATCCACGGCCAGGACCGCATCCCGGGCGGGACGGATGAGGTCTCTCGGGTCTCCGGTGGAGGCGAGGGTAATGAGCATGCGGGTCCTGGGGTTCTGGGAGTACCTCAGGTATGCTTCGGGCTGAGGGCGGATCTCAGGGCCCCACTGGCGGACATCTCCCACCACTCCCACCACCGTGAGCCATTGCGGCGGGTCGTTTCCGAAGCTGAAGCGCCTGCCCAGGGGGTCCTCGTCGGGCCAGAACCGGTAGGCCGCGGCCTCGTTGATGACCACCCCGGGGTTCTGCGGATCGTCGTCGTCAGGAGCAAGGGTACGCCCGGCGAGAAGGGGGATCCCCATGGCGGCGAAGTACGCCCCCTCCACTGCGCTGACTTCGGTGAGAATCCCGTCCTCCGGCGAGCGGTCTGCGATCATCGCGTCGGTGAAGACGGGGCCATTCGTCCCTCCCATCAGGGGGAGCTTGCTGGTAGCCCCGGCGTCTCGCACCCCGGGGAGAGACCGGAGGCGGGGGACTAGTTGCTGGAAGAAGGCCTGTCGCTCCGTTGACTCGTCGTACCGATCCCCGCCGAGGGAAAGCCCCAGGGTAAGAACGTGCTCTCCGTCGAAGCCCTGGTCCGTCTCCTGAAGAGAAGCGTAGGACTGGAGGAGGAGGAGGCCGGTGTTGGCGAGGATCAAACCCAGGGCGAACTGGCCCACCACGAAGACGTGCTGGAGGTCCCACCGCCGCCGACCACCCCCCCCGAGGCCCACGCCGCCCTTCAGAGAGCCCGCAAGGTCCGTACGAGATGCGGAGACGGCGGGGGCAAGGCCGAAGATGAGACCGGTGAGGAGGGAAAGCAGAAGCGCAAAGAGAAGGGCTCCGCCGTCGAGGTGGATCTCCCCGGTTCTGGGGATGGTGGGCGGGATGAAAGATCTCAGGGCATCCAGGCTCCAACGGGCCAGGAGGATCGCGCCCAGGCCCCCTCCCAGGGCCAGGACGGTGCTCTCCGTCAACAGCTGTCGGACGATGCGTCGTCGGCCCGCTCCCAGGGCCGCGCGGACCGCCATCTCGGTCTGGCGGCTGGCGGCGCGGGAGAGAAGGAAGGCCGCGACGTTCCCGCAGGCGATGAGGAGGACGACTGCCGCGGCCAGGAGGACCACCGTGATCTGAAACCCGGCCTCCCCGAAGAGGAGGGAGTGGAGGGGCACCACCCACGGTCGGTTATCGGTGTTCGAGTCCGGGAACTCCTCCTCGAGACGGGCTCCCAGTTGGTTCATGTCTTCCTGCGCGGTCTCCACCTGCACGCCCGGCCTCAGGCGGGCCAGTACCTGGTAGGAGAACGAATTCCGGTTCCGGATCCACTGGTCCTCCTCCAAGGGGATCCACGCCAGGTAGGGGTCGCCCATCCCCCAGGGTGTGGGGTGCTCGAATCCCTGGGGCATGATCCCGATGACGGTGCGTGGCCCGCCATCGACCTGGATGGTTTGTCCGATCAGGCTCGGGTCGCCACCGTAGCGTTCCGTCCAGAGCTGATGGGAGAGGATCACCGCCCGGGTCATGGAGAGATCTTCCTCCGGGAGGAAGACCCGTCCCCGAGCCGGCTGGACGGCCAGGACGTCGAAGACGGACGCGGTCACCATGGCAGCTCGGATCCGAATGGGCTCGTCTCCGTCCGTGAGGTTCAGGTTTCCTCCCTCGAATGCGCCCATGGCCTGAAAGGTGGCGTTCTGATCCCTCCAATCGAGGTAGTTGGGGAAGGAGGAGGGACCTCGTCCTCCGTTCCGGATATTCCGGTTCCATATGAAGGTCAGCTCTTCCGGGTGAGGGAGGGGAAGAGGCTCCAGGAAGACGGCCTGAAGGACGGAGAAGATGGCCGTGTTGGCGCCGATACCCAGCGCAAGAATGAGGATGGTCAGGATCGTCATCCCCGGGGCTCGGCTGAGTGTACGGAGGGCGTATCGGCCGTCCTGGAGGAGGGTCTCCGCCGAAGCGAATAAGGACTGCCTCCTTTCCCGTTTGCGGGCATGGCCGGTGGCCTCCGCATGGATCTCTGCCCGATTACCGAACCGTCTCACCGCTTCCGCCCGGGCCTCCTCTTCGGGGAGCCCTGCCGCCACGAGCTCCTCGATCTTCAGGTCCAGGTGGGTATCGATCTCCTCGGAGATGTCTCTGCCGGGGTCCCGATGGTAATCCCCGGTGCGGAACACGCGTTTCATGGGCTGAGCTCGCCACCTGAATGGTGGAGCACGGCGGCCACCGCACCCACGTGCTCCTCCCAACGGGCGGTTTCCCTCTGCAGCGCCTTCCACCCCCTCTTCGTGAGAGAGTAGAAGCGGGCCCGGCGGCCGGTATCGGTCTCTCCCCACTGGCCCTTGACCCAGCCCTTCTTGTTCAGACGATGGAGGGCAGGATAGAGGACCCCTTCCTCCAGGTCGTAGGCTCCCTCGGTGCGCTCACTGATCCATCGGCCGATGGCGTACCCATGTTTTGGGCCCCACTTCAGGGTCTGGAGGATGAGGAGGTCCAGAGTGCCGGTGTAGATGTTACTACCTGCCACGGTCCACCTCTCCCTGGTTCCAGGAGGTAGCGGGAAGCCCTTCCTTGCATACCCCTACGTGACATATGGGTGTGTTCTTTCATATCCATAGGTCACCTAGGGGTATGTTGTCAACCGTCGAGGTCCGGCCGCCACCAGAACTCGTCCGCCGACACACGACCCTTGGCGTCGAAGGCCACGCCCTCGGCCAGGAGAAGTTCCCGCTGAAGGGGGCCGGCAACACCTGGGAGCTTGTAGGTGGAGAGCCCGCCTTTCCCATTCACGACCCGCCACCACGGCAGGTCGGTGTCCGGGTCGAGCCGGTTCAGGATCCACCCCACGCCTCGGGCCGCCCGGGGCCGTCCAGCCATGGCCGCGATAGCCCCGTAGGAGGTCACCTTCCCCTCGGGAATGCGGGCGACGGTCGAGAGAACAGCTTTCCTGAAAGGGGTCATGGGCGTGGGCCTCTGGGCATCGTCCTACCGGAGGGAGGGTGCACGACTACATTATGTTCTCTGAACCGTTGCCGACACCGAACCGATCCGCTCACGG
>JASFRP010000275.1:0-5539 GCA_050114895.1 Gemmatimonadota bacterium | reverse complement strand
CCTGGCCAGGGATTCGCTGATCACAACCACCGGAGGTCCGTCCTCCCGGTCGTCGGCGGTGAAATCCCGCCCCGCCAGCAAACCGATCCCCATGGTCTCGAAGTACCCCGGGCTGACGCGGTAGAACAGTGCCGACCCGTCCTCGGAGCTCCCGGCCTCGGCATTGCCCTCCAACCAGTACCCCCAGATCTGGTCGCTGCCCTCCAGGGGGATGAGGCTGGTGAGGGCCACCGACTCGACCCCGGGGAGACCGGCCAGACGACCCCGGGTTTCGTCCCCGAACCTCCGGATGTCGTCTTCTTCGGGGTACCTGACTCGCGCCAGGGGCGTGGCGAGGATCAGGCGACCCTCCGTCCGAAACCCGGGGTCCTCGGCCGCCAGGGCGGAGAAGCTACGGACCAGGAGCCCCGTGCCCACGAGAAGGATCACCGCCATCCCCACCTCCCCGATGACCAGGCTCGTCCGCATCCAGCGACGGGAGCGGTCCCCCGCCAGGGAGCGGCCCCCCTGACGAAGGGCATCCTGAAGGTTGGAGCCCGCCACGTTCAGCCCCGGCAGGAGACCGAAGAGGACGCCGGAGAGAAGCGCCAGGCCCAGAGAGAAGAGAAGCACCGTGCCATCGAGGCCGATTTCCTCCATCCTGGGGAGGATGGTGGGCCATCCCGTCACGAAGGCCTTCAGGCCAACGTGAGCCAGGACCACCCCGGTGAGGCCCCCCGCCAGCGACAGGAGGAGACTCTCCACCAGGAGCTGACGAAGGACCCGGGCCCGCCCCGCACCCACCGCTGTCCTGATGGCCAGCTCCCGAATCCGGACGGTGGCCCGGGCCATCGTCATGTTCGCCAGGTTCGCGCAGGCGATGAGGAGCACCAGACCCACACTGGCCATAAAGATGAAGAGTTGAGGGCGGGCGGACCCCAGGACGACCTCTTCCAGGGGCCGAACGACGGCACCCCAACCCTCGTTGGTGCCTGGATACTCCTCCTCCAGGGCCGCCGCGATGGAAGTCAGATCGGCCCTGGCCTGCCCCAGAGACACTCCCTCTGCCAACCGCCCGAGTCCCTGGAGAAAGTGGCTGCCCCGGTTCGTATACCAGGACGGCTGTGGCTTCAGTGGGAGTATGACGTCCGTAGGCGTACGGGTGAAGGACCGCCACTCCTCCGGGAGAATTCCCACAACGGTGTGGGCCACGTCGTCCACCATCATGGTCCGGCCGAGGATCTCGGGATCTCCACCGAAGGCACGCTGCCAGAACCCGTAGGTCAGGACCACCACGTTTTCCGCATCGGGATCGAGGTCCCCGGCGATGATCCCTCTGCCACGGACGGGGGCTCCTCCCAGGATGGGCAGGAAATCTTCCGTGACCCGGTACACGCTGACACCCTCGGGTCGATCCCCCCCGGTGAAGTTGGCTGAGCTCCTGTAGTAGGCAGTGAAGAGCTCCATGGAGCGGTTCCGCTCATCGAAATCCCAGTAGTTCAGTGGCGCGATGCTGAAGGTGGGCCACCCCCTGGAGAGGTTGCTCTCCTGAACCAGGACGATGCGGTCGGCTTCCGGGTAGGGCATGGGGCTGAGTACCACCCCGTTTACGATGCTGAACATGGCCGTGTTGGCCCCGATCCCCAGGGCCATGGTCACGAGGGCCACGACCGTGAAGCCCGGGGTCCGGAGCATGAGCCTCAGGCCGTACTTCAGATCGAAGAGAAGCTCACTCATGGCGCCGTCTCCCTTGGGTGTCGTTCGGCGGTGTTTCGGTGGGTTCCCCCAGGGTCGCCTGGCGAGCCGGAGATCCAGAGCACCCAGGATTTCCCGAAACCAGGGTCGGTGCCAGCGGCGGTCCCTTTCTCCCCCGGACTCCTCCAGGTCTCCCAGGAGGAACTCCCTCTCCTCCTCCGGAAGGAGAAGTCGAAGAAGGACCCGTGCCCCCAACGGGATGGGGGATCTTTTCCGGCTCATGGCAGCTCCAACTCGGGTTGGAGGCCATGCGTCATCCGGCGCAGATCTTCCAGCGACCTCCGCGCTGTTTCCAGGCCGGCGGGAGTGAGCCTGTAGAGCTTCTTCCTCCGCCCGCCACGCTCCTTCGTAGGAGGCGCGACTCGGGTCTCCAGGAACCCTTTCCCCTCCAGCCGTCCCAGCGTCTTGTAGACGGCCCCCAGGGTCAGGGTTCTGGTGGTTTCCTCCTCCAGCTCTTCCCGGACGGTGACGCCGTAGGCACCGTCCCCCAGCCGGAGGACAGCCAACAGCACGAGCAGCTCGAACTCTCCCGGATGCGTCATGGGGTCTCCGCCGAAGGGGATGGCAGGGAATGTCGGCGGCTGGATTGGGAAGGCCCCGATCCTTCCCCTCTCGCGCCTCCCTCTGCCAATCTCTTGGTTAGTCTGACGTTGTCACACTAATTAGGACGGTGGGAGGGGGAGAAAGGTTGCACGAGCGCAAGTCCCACCCTTCCCCGCCGCAACAATGCCGGCTCTCTGTTCGTAGGGTCCGTCACCGAGGCGCGAGATGGCATGGTGCCCGCCCTAGCTCCGAGGGCTGGCTCCGATACGTTCGACGAGGCACTTCCCAGCCGGAGGTCAGGTTCCATGTCGGTGCATCTGCAGCCCTTCCGTCTTCTTCCCCTCCTCCTTTCTTCCGCCCTGCTCCTTCCAGCATGCGCTCCTTCGGGCGATAACCCACCGGAAGTCACCGGCTACACGGTGCGGGACAGCGCCGGTGTCTCGATTGTAGAGAACACCGAGCCTGCCTGGGGGGAGGGAGAGAAATGGAGCGTCACTCCGGAGCCCCTTCTCTCCATCGGCGAAGTGGACGGACCGGACGAGTACATCCTATACCATGCCCTGAACCCCATTCGTCTTCCTGACGGAACCATCGTGGTAGGGAACAATGGCTCCCAGGAGCTCCGGTTCTACGATGGTGAGGGGAGATTCATCACTCGGACCGGATCGAAGGGGGAAGGTCCCGGAGAGTTCAGGAGCATCTTTCGAATCTGGCGTTTGGGGCCCGACTCCCTCGCCGTGGTGGATCTCCAGCTTCACCGGATCTCCGTGTTCGGGGTGGATGGCAGGTTCGCCCGGGTCTTCCGCGTCGGGGGAGGATCCGGGGATCTCCTCTTTCCCGAGGGGATGTTCGGGGACGGTACGATCTTGGTGTCGAAGAGCCTGGGGGACGTGGGTGATTTCTCGGAGTTGGGGCCGGTCCGTGACCGGTACGAGTATCGCCGGTACGACCGGGAGGGGGAGCTCGTCTCACCGCTCTTTACACTTCCCGGCTCAGAGCTCTACCGGGGAGTCGGGTCCGACGGCTCGGGTTTCACCACCGATCCCGAGCACGGCATCATGGTCCGGGTCGTCGCCGCAACAGGTAGCTGGTTCTACTGCGGGGGCGACAGGTTCGAGATCCAGGAGAGGAATCCCGAGGGTGGTTTGCTCAAAATCTTCCGGCTGGACCGGGAGCGACGGGCCACGCCCCAGGAGGTCTTCGACGATTGGGAAGAGCGACTCCAGAGGATGCGGCCACAGGCCCGGCAAGTGTGGGGCTCCGTTCCGGTTTCCGAGATGCTCCCCACCTACGAACAGCTCATTGTGGACCGCCGGGGGAACATCTGGATGGCCGAGTATCGAGTCCTGGAGGAGGCCCCCGTCTGGCAGGTCTTCGATCCCGATGGCCACTGGCTCGGATCGGTCACCCTCCCGGACGGCGGCAGGATCAGCGAGATCGGGGACGACTACGTCTTGGGTGTATGGCGTGACGAGATGGAGGTGGAGACGGTGCGGGTCTACGGGTTGATCAAGCCCTGACGAGGTGTCGGCTCGACCTGAAGGGTCGAGGATGGGCTCCACCGCCTGCCGTGAGCACCGTCAGATGCCCGACCTCGAAGGCCGGGACGGCCGTCGTGCGAATCGACCGGTCGAAGGTGGCCAACGATCCCCGGTGGTGCACAGCAAGAGCGAGGAGGTAGGCGTGCGTGACCTCCCGGTGCCCGGCGAGATGCAATGCCTCCAGAACCTGCTCCCGGAGGATCGAGACGTGGTCGGGCCAGTGGGTGTGGTGCCCGCTTGCCGCGAACTGTCGAAGGCGAGCCACCGCGTCGGCGACGGTGGTCCGTCGCCCCGGGTAGGCCGGGTTTGAAACCACGCGCACGAAGCCGTTCTCCGTCGTGGGAGAGGTAGGCCATCCCTCCGCCCGGACCGCAGCAAACCACTCATGCGCTGCTTCGTGGTGCAGATGCCCCGGGTCGAAGAGGGCGATGAGGACGTTCACGTCCAGGAGATAGGTCAGGGAGCGCCTCTCCTGGCGGTGGGCCACGTCCTCCGACGTGACCACTCCTGCCTCCGCCGTGGGGTCGAGGACCGGGACGCCGTTGCGGACGGTGGCTTCCTCGCCCCCTCGGGCAAGGGCCTGCCGGGCCAGGCCGGAGAGGACCTCCCCCAGGGTTCGGTCCGTGAGAGCGGCCAACTCTTTAGCGGCCCGGAGGACGTCGTCGTCGATGTTCACCGTGGTTCTCATACGTCACACATCATTTCGCAAGTGACTCCGGAGACCCATCGGCCACGACCCGGTCCGGAGAACGGTGCGGGACGCGAGTGGGCCCCGGGATGGCCGGGTGGGGCGGGGGCGTTATGACGATGCAGATCCCCCCCTGGGTGGGTGTCGCCCGGAGGGGTGGGGAGGGAGAGAGGCTCGTGGATGCCCCACCCCTCCGCTCTTTCTCTAGACTTCTCCGGTCCGGTCATATATTTCTACTTTGTAGGTATTCCTAATTTGTAGAATGTGAGGGACCATCCATGGCAAAAGGCAGATACCTGGGCGGCTTCGAGCAGCTCGCGATCCTGGCATTCCTGCGCTTGGGCGAGGCGGCGTAGGGGATGACGCTACGGCGGGAGATCGAGGCCAACACCGGACGCCGGGTCTCCCCCCGCTGCACGATGGCTGCTCCGGATGGTCCTGCCCGTCGATCGTCGCGAAGAGTTCGAAGGCGACCTCATCGAGGAAGCCGAGACCATCGTCCTGCCCCGAAACGGAAGAAGAGCCGCGCGTTCGTGGTTCTGGTGGCAGATCGCCGTCTCGGCCCCTTCGATGCTGGCCCGTCGCGTGGACAAGGAGGTCAGCATGTACCCGCAGCGGTGGATCGTGCCGGCGGCCCTGCTCGTCATCTGGGGGATCGTGGGCCTGTCGGATATGGGCAACACCGGGAATGGCGGATTCGCCTGGGGAAATTCCGTCGTCCTGGCCGTGCCGGGGTGCCCGAGGGGCAAAGGACCGGAGGAAGGCGTGGATGGCCCGTGCTTGATCCTCACTCACGACCTCGGCGGGGATGAGATCCCTGGGTGATCTCAACTGGGCCAGGAAGGCCGTGATCGGAAGGGAGGTGTTGGCCAATTCCGGGCCCACTCCGGCGCGACCGCTGACGCCGTGTCACCCAAGACATTCCTTGGTGATGAAGAGCCTCTCTCCGTCCTGCGCCGGGGCTTCCTGTGCCGAGAGGCTCCGGGAAGGATCCAGGTGGGGGTAGAGAAGAAAGAAGGAGAAGCTCGAGGGT
>JASFRP010000274.1:0-5561 GCA_050114895.1 Gemmatimonadota bacterium | reverse complement strand
GACGTTGACGTCGTAGGCGGGGGTGAACACTCCGTCCCCGTTCTTGTCCGTCCCAAAGGCGTGCTTCCCCTCCTCCACCAGAAGGTGCATGGGAAACCGGGTCAGCTCGTCGGTGTCGAGGACATTCCAGAACCACACGAGTCCGTGGGCCTTCCCCGTCGTCCGGGTCACGGCGATGAGGTAGAGGTCCTCCGGGCAGTCACCGACGTACTCGCCGACGTCGTTCCCGCGAAGGACGACCAGCCGAAAGCCAGCCGGCTCGATGTCGTGGGGGTGGGACCCCACACCTTCCTCCGTCTGGTAGTATGCGTAGAAGGAGGCGTTGAGACCCACCACGGCCCGGAGGTTGATGAGGGACTGATCGACGTCCTCTTCGTCTCGCTGAAACGCCTCCCCCTCCTCCCCCCTCTCCCTCAACTGGAGGTCGGTGATCTGATAGTAGAGGACCGGACCGCCAGCGGGCTCGTCGAACGGGAAGGGCTCCGGGTGCATGATTTGGGAGCCCTCCGCCCTTCCCAGGCTCGGCTCGTCGGGTGAAAACCAGATGACCGGGGCGGCGTAGCTCACCAGGCGCTTTGCCGTCAGGTACTGCTCCTCACCCCACCAGACCACTCCGGGCAGCCCCCGAGGATTGCAGACCCTGGATTCCTGAGCGTGAACGACGGTGGCCGGGGAAAGAAGGACCACCATGAATCCGCACAACGCTACACACCGATCCATGCGCTCGCCGCCCGGGGCTCGTCCCCTCAGCAGCCGAGGAACATTGATTCTCACGTGGAAGGCTCCCTTCCGTGCTCCTGAAACTTCGGGTGGTCCTGAGTGAGTTGGGATGTACCCGGTGTCCGGGCGGGATGCGCAGCCGTGGGTCCTTGCGTCCCGACCGCAGTCGGAAGGGTCCGGCATGCATGGCGCGAGTCCCTTCCCCCTCCTGAGTGGGAACCTGCTAGGTCCGGGGAAGCCTCCACATCCCCCATGGGGGGGGATATCAGGGACGGGCACGGGGATGGAAAGGGTCGGTTATCGGATTCCTTGTTCGAATTTCAAATAGACCCCCCGGAAGTTGCTCCCGCCCTTGATTCGGCCAAACTGCTGGGCGGTCTCGAAGATGGCGGACCGGTGATGGACGTAGGCGCCCAGCCAGACGCCCTTCAGCGGGTCCCAGGGC
The DNA here is from genome assembly GCA_050114895.1 of Gemmatimonadota bacterium. Lineage (GTDB taxonomy): Bacteria > Gemmatimonadota > Gemmatimonadetes > Longimicrobiales > Gaopeijiaceae > JASFRP01. The sequence continues at coordinate 4,396 of JASFRP010000274.1, read as the reverse complement.
AGGATGTCACCCAGGTGGATATCCACGCTGGGACCCAGGTAGTTCTGGTATTGGCTGGACTCGTACCCTTTCAACTCGTTGTTATTCCGCTCCAGGGCCGTGACCCCCGTGATGAAGGACACCCCTTCGGCAAACCCGAGCCGAACCCGCCAGGGCAGTGGAATCGTGTAGAAGATCTTGATGGAGACGACCCCTTCCACCCTGTGATCCTGGTAGTCCGAGGCCCAGTGCCATCCCAGTCCGGAATGAAGGTAGGCGTGGAGGGGCAGGGTGAAGATCCGGTCCGTGAGAGGGAGCCCGTAGAACAGGGTGGTCAGCTGGCTGCCGAGGGTGTCGGGTTTGGCCTGGAGCCTCACGACCCGGGCGATGGAAGACGGAGTGCCCCATTGATGAGACAGTCGCCAGTAGGGTCGGATCTCCAGGGCCCTGTCGGAAGGTCCGATTCTCGCCTTGGAAAAGCCGACTCCCACGGAAGCCATGAGCCGGAAGTCGTCTTCCACGAGGCTGGATTCGCGGACGGGCCGACTCAGGTACGTGGCCCCCAACGCACCCTGGAGGTAGAGGCTGTTCCACACTTGCAGATAGCCCTTGGCTCCCAGGGCGAGGTCTACCCCGCCCTCCACCTTTTCCTGACCCAGCCCCCAGAAGAGACTGTTGTAGTGGCTCGTGGTGAACCGGGCGTCGGCCCAGGCCTGAGCCCTGAATCGAGTGCCCGTGACCTCCGTGCCCAACCTCGTATGTCCGCTGGCGTGGCCGTCCAGGTCGCTCAGGGCCTCGACGTCGAGGAAGACGCCTTCCCTGGGTTTGAACCGGATCTGGGCTCCCCAGTCCCCCCGATCCCCCTGCACCTGGTTCTGGTACTGCCTTGGAATGTCGAAGAAGTGCATGCGGCCCATGGCGCTGATTCGCCATCGGGGGGTCTCGAGGAACTTGAAGCCGCCCTCGGTCTCGTAGATGTACACCCGGTTCCCTTCGTAGAGAATCAGAGGGATCAAGGTGGACACCGTCTTGTCTTCCGCGGCGAAGGGGATGGTCGCCGTCCGGAGAGTGAATCCGATCCCCCAACGCTGCTCCTTCCACGTTCGGGCCGGGATCGGCTCCTGGGCCATAACCTTCCCCGCCCAGGTGGTAGTGAGGATTGCGATGACGAGCCATGTGGCAGGACGGTGGTATCTTGGCATCCCTCGTGAAGCTCCTCGGTAAGGAATGAGCGGTCGAAACCGGGGGTTCATGAGCCCCCCGGGGCGAATTGGACCACCACGCCGGAAAGGAAGACCAGCTGGGGGCGCTGAAGCCGTTCCCTGCCCCCGGCGAACTCCACCGTCCCTCCGGAGAGGGGGAGCCAACCCGAGAGCCCGACCTGCAGCATCAGGCTCAGTGACGGGCGTGCAGCGCTGGTCCCAAAGCGCAGCCCCCAATCTCCCACGACACCCCCTCGTTCGACGGGGTCGGAGCGCAGCCCGCCCGCATCGTTCCCCTCTCCCTCCAGGCGTTCGGCGCGCCATCCCCCGCCGAGTGCGCCGAAGACGGCGACCCACTCGTGACCCGGGACCGGAGCTCCCTCCAGCTCGAGGGCGGCCGACACTTGCCGGGTGACTGCATACCACTCGGTTTCGTCCCGGAATTGTGGCTTACCGAGCCGAACGTCCAACAGGACCGTCCGGCGCCATTCATCGGAACACCGGAGGATCCTGCAGTCGGACCAGCGGCCCTGGAACGTCGCCAGGACATCGGGGATGGAGAGCCCGGCCTGGAGGGAAAAGGCATGTGGGCCCGGAGGCAGGGAGGGGAACGGGCGCCCCGAAGAGATGAGGCTGAAATGGCCGAAGGCCGCCTTTCCATCGAAGTGCTGCACCGACTCCAGGTGCATCGGGCCGACCCGAAAACCGAACACAAGCCCGGCACCTTCCTCGAAGGCGGCCGTCTCTCTCGTGACCCGATCTCGGTGGTGGCCGTTGCGCCAGTCCCCCCGGATCCCGAGCCAGGCCTGGAACCACCTCCTGGAGGCCACGGCACTCCACGCCACGCTTCCGTCCCATTCGGAATCCGTGGTGACCAGGGTGGCGGCCCGGACCCAGTACCCGAGCCCCCAGTCGCCCCCAAGGAAGGGCAGGCGGGCGTCGGTGAGGAACGCGCCATGACCAGGCAGCCGGAGCCAGAGGGTCCCGTCGAGGCGGTCCGTGCCGGTGTAGGGTACTGTGGTGGGGTCGGATCCTACGATCTGGTGAAATCCATTCTGCATTCGGGCGCCCCCAAACTCGCCGCTATAGCGGAGGCCTGCGCCCACCTCCAGTCCCTGGATGTGCTCGGACCTGCGGATGCGGGCCAGGGAGTAGCCCGTCGAGACGCTGAAGTGATCGATCCGCTCCTGAGCGGGGGCGTTCCGGTCTTCCAGTGTCAGAATGCTGTGATCGACGGTCAGGTTCCACCGGGAGGCGACGGCGACGACGAAGCCGATCTGCTGGGTTCGAAAGTCGTCGAACTCCCCTCCCCGGCCCAGGAAGTCGTTGGAAAACCGGACCTCGAATTTCCGGTCCACCCCGGGAAGGGTGGGCGGCGTGACACCCGGGAGCTGCAGAGCCTGCACGGACGAGATCGGGGGCAGAACGGCCAGAGACACCCCTGCCCACGCCACGCAGCGGATCCAAGACATACGCCACGCCGCTCTCCCCGAGCGGGGAGATTTCGCACGGGAAGGCGCCGGCCCCGTGCGGGCCACCTCCCTGTGCGCGTTCGGCGGCCCCTTCTTCGGCAATCTCCCCGTTCCACGTGAACGGTCTTCCCCTGGAAGAGGGTTCTCTCGCATCTCAGCTCCTCGAGACCCCGGGGGTCGGCCCCCCGAGGCGTCGGAACGGTGCCCTCCAGGGCTCACGGGTGCCTGTGGTCGGACTCGGAAGAGCTCGGCACACGGTAGGGTTCCCCACGACCCCATGGGAAGCTGTCTCAACCTCCTCGTTCTTCGAATCCCCCACGGTGGGGGAGGCGGCGGTTTCGCCAATGGACCAGGCTTTTACGCGAGGATTGGGGAGGGGCCGATTGCATACAGATGCCTCTTCCTGCAATCGTGCCTGTGTGATAAAAAGGAGAGAGCCCAATGCGAGCCAACGGACCTGCGCGAATCCGCCGGAGCGTGCAGCGCATGGCGATGCCGATCGTCGTGCTGATGGCTGCGGGATGTTATCCGGGGAATGGTCCAACCAACGTAGAGGACCTGGATGTGGTGCTCACGACCCGAGCGCCGGACGTGGATTTCAATAGCTACTCGATTTACGCCCTGCCCGACACCGTCGTGCACATCATGCCCAACATCGACGAGGTCAACGACATCATCGAACTTCCGCGCACCTACGACGAGCTGATCCTGGACCTGGTGGCAGAGAATATGGAGAAGGTGGGCTACGCCCGGGAGCTGGATCCGGAGAGCAACGGCACGGAACTGGTTCTTCTGGTGGGGGCCGTGGGAACGAAGCGCACAAGCTGGTACATGGGCGGCGGCTGGTGGGATTGGTGGGGATACTATCCCGGTTACCCCGGGTGGGGATGGTACTACCCTCCTTACTTCGAAGAGGTGACCATCGAGCAGGGGAGCCTGGTGCTCTTCCTCCTCGACCCCGGTGATCAGGGGGGAAACGATGCCCAGGTGATCTGGGCCGGGGCGGCGCGTGGCCTGGTCGACACCAGGGTCCGGTCGGGGACCCGCATCAGCAATGCCATCAACCAGATGTTCGAGCAGTCCCCGTATCTGGGCTCCTACTCCACGATCCAGTAGAGGCTCCGGCATCCGTTTCATCCGGACATGAAGGCAAGAGGAGGACGAATCATGAAGTATGCTGCGAGAGCCGGCACCCTTGCGCTGCTGCTGACCGTCGGGGCAAGCGCCACCGCCCAGGCACAGGAGGAGTGGTGGGGTGGTTTCACATACCAGGGAGCCCTCACCAGCGGCCCCACTACCGATTTCATCGACCAGTTCAGCTGGCGTAACGTCGGTCTCGAGGCTCGCAAGATGGTGAGGGAGGATGCGTCGCTTGGCGTGTTCTTCGGCTGGAACGTCTTCAACGACGAATTGGATACGACCACGTCGCTGGGTGCCGTCGACATCTCCGGGTTCCAGTCACGCTTTGTGAACGCGTTCCCGATGCTGGTGACCGCGCACTACTATCCCGGCGTTCGTCAGTCGAACTCGGCGCGGTTCTTTGTGGGCACGGGGGTCGGCACGTACTACATCGAGAATCGGGCGGAGCTGGGGTTGACCTCGGTGACCGTCAACAAGTGGCACTTCGGGATCGCGCCGGAGGTGGGCGTGCTGGTCCCCAGCTCCCGGGTCGGCGACGGGCTCCTGAGCGTCAAGTACAACTACGCCTTCGAGGCAGGAGGCGTCGAGCGCGCGTACTGGACC
>JASFRP010000273.1:0-5564 GCA_050114895.1 Gemmatimonadota bacterium | reverse complement strand
CATGGAGTGGTTGGACATCAAGCTCATCGATGTGGCTGGGGAGAAGGTCCCCATGGTCCTTCGCTACCGGGCCGCTCGGGCCTCCAGGGTCGAGGCGGCGGGAATGGCGGAAGTGGTGGCCCCCCGGGCCATGTCGGTGAAGGCGGCCCGGATCGCCGCGTCTGCCCGCCTCACGCCGGAGGATCTCATCGAGGCCAGCGGGAGGGTGGACGGGAAGGCTGTCGAGGCGCTCATCGTGGAGCGGGGTGACCCCTTTGACGTCGACTCGGACATGCTCGTCCGGCTGGCCGACGCCGGGGTGGGGGAGGGCGTTATCGACCTGGCCATCGCCGTGAGCTACCCGAACAGGTTTGTGGTGAACTCCGGGGCACCCGAGGAGGTCAGGGATGAGAGGACCCGGACGGCCATGCCCCTGAGCTCCTTTGGATATCGGAGCCGCTGGAGCTTCTGGGATCCCTTCTACTACGATCCTTTCTACTATTCCTCATTCGGGTATTCCTACTCTCCATTCTACTACAACTACGGGTGGTACTCCGGATACTACCGGCCCATCTATGTGCAGGTGGAGTCCCGGCCGACTGTGGAGCATGGTCGAGTGATCAATGGCCAGGGGTATCGGCGCGGGACATCCTCGAGCAGCGGTAGTGCGGGCCGGACGACCCCCAGCACCCGAACCACCCCCACTACTCGGAGTGGAAGCAGCGGAAGGAGCGGCAGCGGCGCCATGACCTCCGGTGGGGCTCGGAGCGGGAGTTCCTCCTCATCCACGGGCCGGACCGCCAAACGCCGGGGAGGTGGAGGAGGGCTCTGACCTTCTCAGCTCCTCGGGAAAGAGGCAGAGACAGTAAGACCGCCGGGAGGCCCCTCATGGGTCTCTCGGCGGTTCCTTTTCATGCCCCAGGAATGGGCCCATGACGAACCCCCTGGCGAAAACCATCGCCCGGGGGGGGGCGACTGCTGTGATTGCTTTCCCTCGGGACCAGGTGCCCCCGTCGGCTAGTCAGGACCCGATCCAGTAGGTTGCCTTCAGCATGAAGATGTTGTCCGCCCTGGCTCCCCACATGGCATCCACGTCCCGGCCGAACTCGAATTTCCCGTTGGCGTCGTAGTCGCTGTCGGACCGGCTCTGCTGCCATACCAGGAACAGAGTAGAGCCCGGGCGCCACTCCCACCGGAGCACTCCCGTCCCACGGAGAGACACCCGGTTGAAGTCACGGTTGGAAATGGTGAATTCCTCTGCCGGCCCGTCCCCGTCGGGATCCACAATCAAATCACCGTCCTCGCCGGGTCGAGTGGTCCCGGTATCGATTCCGTATCGGTTGAACTCGAAGGTGCGGGGTGCCCGTAGCTCCATCAGCTGGCCGTAATCCCCACTGGCGATGAAGGGCTGGGCGAAGAGCTCCAGGGTCAGGTTCGGTGTGAAGGTGACGTTCAGCCGTGTCTCCATGGAGAGAGTGGTCTGCTTCAGTTCCCCGAAGATATATCGGGTGCCGTACGTTCCGGTGGCGTAGGGGTCCTCGTGGGTCGTGACGTACTGGGCCGCGGCCTTGTTGAAGGAGAGGTTCGGCCCCAGGGAGATGTCCCAGGTGCTGGTGGGTTTGAGGGTGACACGGGTGTTGAAAGAGGTCTGGGATCCACCTGCCGCGTCCCACTGCCGTCTTACGGAGAAGTTCACGCTATAGGGTTTCGAGAAGTCCGAAGACGCGGAAAGAGACAGCTGGTGCTCAGCCGGCTTCTTGGCCAGGGGTCCACCCCGGGTGAGACGGTCGTCCAGGCTCCAGAAATCCCTGGAGTAGCTGGGATGGAGGGACCAGTAATTCAGGAAGGTCAGCCTTCCTCGAAGGGAAACGGAGGTCCCGATCCGGTCCCCGTCGAAGTTCCATGAGGCGCGAGGGCTTGCCGAGATCTCCCAGTTCCGGAATACGTCCCCGGGGCGGTTCTCCTGATACTGGAGGCTACCCTGCAGCTCCCGTCGGTCCGCGTCCCGCTGGTAGCCCATGTCGTTGACCTCGAATCCGGGGCTGGTGAGGCTCCCCTGGACGTTGCCTCGCCAATGCAGGCCCGCCTGCTTCCGGAAGGAGAGCTCCGCGTTGTACCCTGTCAGTGAGGTCGCATTCGGGTCCAGATCCAGGTGCCCGGCGTCGGGACGCTGGTAGTAGCGGGCGGAGGCGGTCTGGGCGTCTTCGATGACACCAGCCTCGCCGGAGATCCGGCTTCCAGCGACCTGTCCCGAGAGGGACCAGGCCCGATTCCCCCACTCGTGGAAGAAGTCCAGACCGCCGGTGTATGCGGCGGAGCGGAGCTCGGATGCCATGAGCGGGTCACTGAGGTCCCGGTTCACGGCCGTGCCGATTCCTCCGAGGGCCGATTGCCCGTCGCGAAAGTCCTTCCTGGCCCGCGCTACGAAGTAGTTGCTGAGGGGCGCGACCTCGGCCTTCCCGTTGTTCTGGAGCTCGTCCACGAAGCTGGCCATCTCTCGCGCCGTGACGGCCTCCATGATCCCGATGGACCACCCCCCCACCGTTTGCCCGGTGAGCTTTCCGGCACTCAGAATGGTGGTCTGCTCAGGGACGTCTTCGTAGACGGCTTCGTCCGGAACGTCCCCCCGGGGTGATCCACCGATGCGTCGGGAGTAGAGGAGTTCGGTTCCGCCGCCGCCACCGCCGCCACCCCCGCCACCCCCGCCGAACATTCCCATCATTCCGCCGCCGCCGCCGCCGCCACCACCACCGCCGCCCCCAAAGGAGAAAATCCCGGCCCCTTCGACAAAGAAGGGGCGCTTTTCCTGGTACCGGGTTTCGAAGGCGGTGAGGTTCACCACCGCCGGATCCACCTCCACCTGGCCGAAGTCGGGGTTTACGGTGGCATCCAGGGTGAGATTCGAGCTGAGGCGGTATTTCAGGTCCATCCCCAGCCCGTAGAAGAAGTCCGACCCGTCGCGGTAGGGATTGTCGAAGCCGGCCTCCGAATCCTGATCGATCTCCACGAACTCGGCTCGACTCTGAACGTAGGGGAGAAGCTCCAGCCCCCTCGCCTGCCTGACGCCCCGGATTCCAAGGAGGTGTCCGTATGCGGCGATCCCACCCGCTTCATCCTTGGGCGTGAAGGAGAAGAGTTGCTTCTCCCGGTTCCGGGCGATGTCCCGGGAGATCTGGATTCCCCAGACCTGCTCGTCCACGTTCCGGAACCGGAGCTGGCTGAAAGGGATCCTGAGCTCCGCGGTCCATCCCGTTTCGTTGATGTGGGTGGCCACCTCCCAGACCGGATCCCATGAGCTGTCCCCGTGTCTGTCCTGTCCACGAGACAGGGCCTCGTCGCTGCGGACCCCCGAAGGATTCACCTCGAACTTGAACCCGGACCGGTTGTCGTTGTAGGTGTCCAGGGAGATGGTGAGCCAATCCGAGTCCATGAGAAAGCCGTCCCGACGCCCGAGACGGGTGGAGATGGGGCTGGCATCAGTGAGGACCGCCCCGATATAGAGGGCTTCGTCATCATAGAGTATGTAGACTTCCGTGTCCTCGGTGGCGGGCTCTCCCTCCCACGGATCGAGCTGCGTGAATACGGTGGCGGGTCGCGCCGCCTTCCACGCCTCCTCTGTCAGGAGACCGTCAAGATGGATGGTCTCCGAGGTTCTGGCGGCCTGGACCGACGGCAGGGCACGGGTCCCGTTGGTGTCCTCTTGCTGGCCCTGTGCCGAAGCGGGGGTCACCCAGAGCAGGCCAGCCAAGGGCAGGACGGCCCACCTTCCACCTGGGAGGGCCCTCGGGACTCTTCCAACAGAACCGAATATGCTCGAACTCATTCCCGGTACCGTGTATATGCGGCGTCGGCGGTTGACCGGAGGGCCAGCCGCCGACGACACCCTATGAAACGTACTACAAGTTTAAGACACTTGGGCCCAATGTGAATGTTGAGGCGTTATTTGGACCCGGAAGTGGGTGCCTTGCCCTCTCCCCTCCGTGGCGACAGCTTGCCTCGATGTGAGGCGCCGCGAGGAGGAGGAGAGACGCCCGCTGCAGCTCGAGATTCCTGATCGTGGGGAGGTGAATCCATGAGGTATGGCAGGAAGTTCGTTCTCCCGGTCTTCATGGCCTCATGCTTGGGTGGCGCCATGGGAGACGTCGGCACGATGGCCGCCCAGGAGGCGGCGACAGCCCAGGGTGCCGGCTCCGCCGAGGCTGTGGTCCGGGCGCTATACGACCTGGTCACCTTTCCCGCCGGTGTCACGCCGGACTGGGATCGGGCCAGAGCCCTCTTCCTCCCGGAAGCTGTGGTAGTCCTCCGCACCAGCCGGAGCGAAACCACGGTCTTTTCGGTGGAGGGTTGGATTCAGGATTTCGTGACCTTCATCGAGAGATCCAACGTCGTGGCTACAGGGTTCACGGAGCGGATCGTTCGGACGCACTCCGTGGAGTTCGGCGACATTGCCCAGGTTTGGGCTCTCTACGAAGCGGAGATCCCCGGGGCGGGGCGTCCTCCGCAGGCGGGTGTGGATTCGTTCCATCTCGTCAGGAGAGACGGGGATTGGGTCATCGCCTCCATCCTCAACGAGATCCCGACCCCCGACCGACCGGTGCCGGCGGTCCTGCGGGAGGGTGGGTGAGATCCGCCGGCCCCCCCGGACGATGGATGCCCCGACGATGTTCTGCCCCTTCCGGGTGAGGCACTGGAGCCTCGGCGTCCGAGTCCTCATCAAGCTTGACTCGAGGCCCTGATGGACCCCCAGGTGGCGTGGGCCCTGACAGCTCTGTTCCTGATCCTGGCCGTTCTCTACTCCTCCGTGGGCCAGGGAGGAGGGTCCGGGTATCTGGCCGCCATGGCCCTTCTGGGGGTGGCGCCCGAGAACATTCGGCAGACCGCCCTCACGCTGAACGTCGTCGTGGCAGCAATCGGGCTTGTCAAGTTTGCACGGGCGGGGTTCTTCGACGGGCGTCTCTGTCTTCCCTTCATCTTGGCTTCCGTTCCCGCGGCGTTTCTGGGGGGAGTACTTACGCTGCCGGCCGAGGTCTTCAAGCCGGTCGTAGCGGTGATCCTCCTCTGGGCCGCCGCCCTCCTTCTCTGGCGCCCCCCTCCCCCCATGGACCAGCCGGTGAAGACCCCACCCCTTCTGGCCTCCCTGGGAGCCGGGGGCGCAATCGGCGTTCTCTCGGGCCTCATCGGCATCGGAGGTGGCATATTCCTGGCGCCGCTCCTCATCCTCATGGGATGGGCGAATCCCAAGGTTACCGCCGCCCTGACCTCTGCATTCATCCTGGCGAACTCCCTGGCCGCTCTCGTGGGGGTGCTCTCCCACTCCAGGGCCTTCCCGGTGCTTCTCCCGGTATGGATGGGAGTGGTCGCCCTGGGAGGGTGGATCGGAGCGGACGTCGGGGCGAAACGGCTGAGCCCCGGGACCCTGCAGAGGCTCCTGGCGGGAATCCTGGCATTGGTCAGCCTGAAGATCTTCCTTGCCGGGTGATCGCTTCCCGCCAAGTGCCCTGAGGTTGCTATTGGCAGTCGGCTTCTGAAGCCCCACCTTCACTGGAAGTGTGGTGGGTGGGGGTGAGGCATCTCGGGCACCGACC
>JASFRP010000272.1:0-5574 GCA_050114895.1 Gemmatimonadota bacterium | reverse complement strand
AGTCGACGGGTGGACTGGAGATACAGGGGTGGATCGTCAAGCCGCCGGAGTTCGATCCGACCCTGGAGTATCCTCTCATTCTGGTCATTCACGGAGGTCCCCACGGGATGTACGGGGTGGGTTTCAACCACCGATGGCAGCACCACGCCGCCGAGGGGTACGTGGTTCTCTACACCAATCCCAGGGGGAGCTCCGGATACGGGAGCGCCTTCGGGAATGAGATCAACAACGCCTATCCCGACAGAGATTTTGACGACCTGATGAACGGAGTGGACGAGGTCCTGGCCCGGGGGTACATCGACGAGGGCAACCTCTTCGTGTATGGCGGCTCCGGTGGCGGCGTACTCACGGCATGGATCGTGGGCCACACCGACCGGTTCGCCGCCGCTTCCGCCAACTACCCCGTCATCGACTGGATTTCCTTCGTGGGAACCACCGACGGCCCCGGCTGGTACCGGAACTTCGAGAAGTTCCCCTGGGAGGACCCCTCGGAGCACCTTCGCCGGTCTCCCCTCATGTACGCAGGAGACGTGACGACTCCTACCATGCTCATGACGGGAGAATTGGATCTGCGAACCCCCATCCCCCAGACGGAGGAGTTCTACGCCGCTCTGAAGATCCAGAAGGTCCCTACCGTGATGCTCCGGTTCAAAGGGGAGTACCACGGGACCTCCTCCATCCCCTCCAACTACCTCCGGAGCCAGCTCTACATCCACAGCTGGTTCGAGAGGTGGAAGCGGTGACCGGCGAGAAGGAGCCCCGGGTAGCCCTGGCCGACCCCCCTATCCCCCTGCGCCCGGGGGCAACAGTGCCATCAGGTCACGGCTCAGATCGCCGCTGGCCATGTACTGGACAAGCGCAGCCACCTGGGTCGCCTGACCGACCTGAAGGAGAGTCAGACTGAACACCGCCTCAGCCGGGCTTTCTGCGCCCTCCGCCTCGGGGATCCGGAGGGCGGTGAGGCTCACCGGATCACCGGCCTGCAGCCGGGCAAGCATTGATCCCGTCGCGGCGAAGGAAGCCTGGATCCGCCCCTGCGTACCGCGCTCCGTGCTCCAGATCACGTCGTCCCCCGAGAGGTCGCCGAAGTGAAGAACGTAGTGGGTCTCCCCCCCCAGAGGCGCTGGCGGGAGCACAGCCTGGACGTCCAACCCCGGCGCCATCACGAAGAGGGGATGGTCGAAGGTGAATCCCAGGGAGTCCAGGTTGGCCTCGGACTCCCGGATCTGTTCCTCGGTAAGCTCTGAACGCCGCACGATGACAGGTGCCAGGGAGACGGAGAAAGTGACATTCCCTCGGCGCGCCCGGGCGGCAGTCCGGGCTCCCACGAGTCCCCCGTCCGGACCTACCTGGAGCGGCCCCGCCTGAGACCAGGGGTGATACTGCTCCACGTCCCAGAGATCCTCCGGGGAGTCCACGAACCCACCGGAGCTGTTGGGCTCCTCGGCGGCCGCGGCTTCACAGACGGGACTCTCGGTGGTGGCGCAGGCTTCCAGGACCGCGCTCCGGACGAGGATGGCTCCTTCACACGGTTGAGCGGCTTCCCTCACGGGTGCCCCCTCCTGGGCTCTCGCCTGTCCCTCCTCCGCCTCCGCCTGCATCGTGCTCCTGATTCGATCCAGGATGGCGGTCCGGGCCGTGTGCCGCTCTTCCAGGAGGGCGGAATCGGGCTCCGCCAGATACCGCACCGCCAGGGCGCTGTCGGCAGCGAACCAACGGGCCACCTCCGCCTCCAGAGGGTCCGAGAGATCGAACGGCTCGGCGTCGTCGGACTTCTCCAGTGAGACCGCTCTTCCAAGCGTGTTCATGCGATCGAGCCGCCGGGTGATTGGCTCCAACGCAGCGTCGAGGACCGCCAGGCGGGCCAGACTCCCCACGCATGCCCGCGAGCGGGAGAGCTCCACCTCCGCCAGGGCGGCGGGAGGCTCATCCTGGGCCTGGAGCCCCGGCGGGAGAGCCGGACCGAAAAGGAGGGCCAGGAATAGAATATTGAACGATCTCAAGGAATGCTCCGTTGAAGATGCTACCTTTGCACGCGTCCCCGGGGGAGCCGAGAGAGGGCGTGGCCCATGCTCCCGGGGGTACATAAGATAGTGGGAATCGGGGAGGAAAGGTCCCCTCGATGATACCCCTGCCGGGAGGAGGATCGGTAGAGGCCACCCCCCCCTCATCGCCAGACACTCCAGACACGGCCAGAGAAATGAGACGCTTATCCCTCCTCCCCCCTGCCCGGGTTGTTCCCTTCCTCCCTCTCGTCGTACTCACGGCCGGCCTTCTCGGACCGGAGGTCGGGTCACTCTCCGCCCAGGAAACGGACCTCCGCGTGGCCAGGGTGGAGAACGGCCTCGCCAGAGCCATCCAGGTGCAGGGACGGTCGCCCGAGCGGTTTTCCATACAGGAGCGCATGAGCTTCTACCACGTGCCAGGGGTGAGCGTGGCCGTCCTGGACGGGGGTCACATCGCCTGGGCAAAGGGATATGGCGTCAAGGACGTGGAAACCGGCGAACCCGTTACGGCGCAGACTCTCTTCCAGGCGGCATCCATCAGCAAACCGGTGACGGCTACGGCAGCCCTCCGCCTGGTGGAAGAAGGAATCCTGAGCCTGGACGCCCCGGTGAATGAGTACCTCGAGGGGTGGAAGATCCCTGAAAACGAGTTCACCCGGGAACACCCAGTCACCCTGAAGCACCTCCTCACCCACACCGCGGGGCTCACCGTTCACGGGTTCCCGGGGTACGCCCTCACGGAAGAGGTCCCTACCACCGTCCAGGTGCTGGACGGATCGGAACCCGCCAACACCCCTCCCATCCGGGTGGACACGATTCCCGGGGTTCTGTGGAGGTATTCCGGCGGAGGATACACCGTCGTGCAGCAGCTCCTGGAGGACGTCACGGGCCATCCCTTTCCCCGGGTTCTGCGGGAAGAGGTTCTGGATCCGGTCGGTATGACCCTGTCCACCTACCAGCAGCCTCCTCCACCCGAACAGGCGACCCACGCCGCGTCTTCCCACCTCTCCGACGGAACGGGAGGAGACGGAAAGTGGCACGTCTATCCGGAAATGGCGGCAGCGGGCTTGTGGACGAACCCCACGGAACTGGCGAAGCTCGCCATGGAGCTGCAGGCATCCTTCCACGGAGAGGGGGGGAGCGTCCTCTCCCCGGAGATGACGCGGGCAATGTTCACCCCCGTCCTGGGTGGATACGGGCTCGGGTTCGGAATCCAGGGCGAAGGCGAGGAAGCACGCTTCAGTCATGGAGGCTCCAATTACGGCTTCAAGGCCCAGTTCCTGGCCTTCATGGAGGGTGGTCGGGGGGTGTTCGTGATGACGAATGGCGACCAGGGCTCTGCCCTGGCCCAGGAGATCATCCTGGCGGTGGCCCGGGAGTATGGATGGCCGGTCCCCGGGTACCAGGAGGTGATCCTCACGGAGGTGTCGCCGGAGGTCCTGCAGGAAATCGCGGGGACGTACCACCTGGAGGAGCAGGACCTGGACATCGTGGTGGAAGTCGTCGGCGACCACCTGCGGGGGAACATCGCAGAGGTCCGGACCCTGGAGCTCTACCCCACCGCCGAGAGCTTCTTCATCGACCTCTCCGACGGGACTCGGATCCGCGTGGAACGGGATCTCGACGGGGCGGTGATCGCGTTGCAGATCCTGGGGGGTCCCCGGTTGGTGCGCACCGGGGGTTGACCTTTCTCACGAAGCCTTGGGGAGGAACCACCCGGCATCCGTCACGCGTCTTGCTCCGCGAACATCCGGACCACGAGTCTCGCCTCCTCCGGACTCTTCACCCGGACCCCGAACCATGGCCGCAGGAAGAGGGCGAAGAGAAGGAAGAGCCCGAAAGAGCAGACCAGAACCGGACCCGTCGCCCAATCCAGGGTGAAGGAGATGAAGAGCCCGAGAACGATGGCTGCCGTGCCCACGCCGTAGGCCACCCAGAGGGCGCGGGAGAACCGCTGCGTGAAGAAGAAGGCCACCACCGCCGGGATCACCAGGACGCTGAAGACCATGAGCACCCCCGCCGTGTTCACCGAGGAAGTGACGGCGAACCCGAAGCTGGCGTAGAACATCAGGTCCCAGAAGAAGACCCGCCGGTCCCGCTTCGGGGAGAAGGTGATGGCCAGGAGAGGCCGACGGAATAGAAAGTGGAACAGCCCCACGGCACCGTAGGAGAGGACCATCTTCCCCACCACCGGCCAGGTGACCCAGATCAGGCTCCCGGTGAGGGACTCACGAATGTGCTCCGACCCTTCCGAGGTCAGCCCCGCCAGGAGCAGGACCGCGGCGGACGCAACCACGTAGGTGATGCCGATGAGGGCCTCCTGCGGCACCGGGGACTCCTTCATGCGGGTCCCTGAGAAGATGAGGGCCCCCAGGAGAGTGAAGCCGAAGGAGAACAGATAGATCGTGTCCGAGCCGGGCTCGGCGCCCAGGAGAAACCCCACGGTGCCACCCAGGGCCGCGATCTGGGCCAACGCCAGGTCGACGAAGATCACCCCCCGCTGGATGATGTGGAGACCGAAGTAGGCGTGGGTAAGGAGGATGATCATGGCCGCGACGAAAGGGGCCAGGAGCAGGTCCATCATGACGCTCCTCCGGAGAAGGCGGCGGAAAGGTCGTTCACCCAACGGTCTACCAGGGCGAAGTAATCGGTGATTCCCGGCCGTCCTCCCGGAGCGAAGGGGACAATGACCGCGGTGGCCTGACCCCGATCCGCCACGGACTCGACTTTCCGCCGGTCGAAGTAGTCCGCCGCAAGCACCACCTTGATTCCCTGATCCCGCATCAGCTCGATGAGCCGGGCGGTGTGGCCCGGTGTCGGGGGAATGCCCGGCTTGGCCTCCACGTACTCTGCGCAACGGACCTGAAACCGGTCCTCGAAATAGGCCCAGTTCTTGTGATAGCAGATGATCTCCCTGTCCCGGAACGGAGCTGCGGCGGCGAGCCATCCACCCAGGAGGTCGGCCAGGGGTCTCCCCTCATGGGAGTTTTCGTGGATGAAGGAGAAGAAGTTTCCGGAGAGGGCCAGGCGTTCCAGGATCTCTCCCCCCAGAACGCCCACCAGCTCATCACCGAAGAGGTGCCGATAGATCCGGCTCTGGAAGGCTGCCAGACCCTCGTCATAGGTGGCCGAGCGGCCCGGGTCCACCCTCTTCAACCCCGCGGTGATGTTCCGGGCTACCTGGAGGACCCGAAGGGGATCGGTATGGAGGTGGGGGTTTCCGAAAAGATGAATGTCCCCGGCACTCCTGTCCGCCGTGGCCGGCACGTCCAGGAGCTCGATCCCCGGGTACACCGCCACATATCCCTTCCCGCCCTCCAGCACGTCCGGATTCGCGGCCTTGTCCAGAAGAGCGGGTACCCAGAGCTCCAGATCCAGCCCAGTGGTGACGAACAGTTGCGCTCCACGGAGGTCACGGGCAAAGCTCGGTTTTGGGCGCACGAAGTGCGCGTCCTCTCGAGGGTCCGCGATGGAAGTGACCTCAACGGCGCTCCCTCCGATCTCCCGGACCACGGATGCATAGACCGGCAGGGTCGCCACCACCCGGATCGGGTCTCCGGAATTCGCC
>JASFRP010000271.1:0-5609 GCA_050114895.1 Gemmatimonadota bacterium | reverse complement strand
GCCCCGGTACTTCAAGGAGCAGGATCGCCTCAGAGCCCTCACACAGGAGTGGGGTCTTTCCCTCTACGCTCCATGGGAATCACTGCCGGAGGACTTCAAGGAGGCCGTTCTCCATGGGCAGAAGGGGTTCAAGGGCGTGATCCCCTTCCTTCGCTCCAAGGAGAAGAAGCGTTACAAGCGCTACATCCGTGTGTTCTTGAGGCAGTATCAGAGCCCGACCACTTGCCCGTCCTGCGGCGGATCGAGGATTCGAGAGGAAGCGTTGTGGGTGAAGGTGGGAGGAGAGGACATTGCTCGAGTCTCCCGTATCCCGCTGGAGGACCTGCGGGAGTGGATTCACGACTTGCCGCTGTCGGAGATGGAATCACAGATCGCCGAGACCATTCTCCGGGAGCTGGATTCACGCCTGAGCTTCCTGGTGGAAGTGGGGTTGGGATACCTCACCCTGGAACGCCAGACCCGGACCCTCTCCGGGGGAGAGGCGCAGCGTATCAACCTCGCCAATTCGCTTGGATCCAAGCTGGTGGATGCGCTCTACGTTCTCGACGAGCCCACCATCGGGCTCCACCCAAGGGACACATCTGCACTCCTTCAGCTCCTGGGGCGGCTCAGGGATTCCGGGAACACCGTGGTGGTGGTAGAGCATGACCCCCAGGCCATCCGGCATGCCGACCACGTGGTGGAGCTCGGTCCCGGATCCGGTGAACGAGGTGGAGAGGTGGTATTCGAGGGTACGCCGGAAGAGCTCGAGACTACGGACTCCGTCACCGGACGGTACCTGTCCGGCCGAGGGGGGATTCCCGTTCCAGGAAAGCGGCGTCGTGTCGACGGACCTCGCCTGACCCTCAGCGGCGGCAGATTGTACAACCTCAAGGACGTGGACGTCGAGATTCCCCTGGGGGCCCTCACGGTGGTGACGGGAGTCAGCGGATCCGGGAAGTCCACGCTGGTCCACGACGTCCTCTTCCGCGCGCTGGAGCGGGAGCTGGGAGGGGGAGAGACTTCCGCGAAGGAGCACCTCGGGGAATCGGTTGGGGAATATGAGGCTCTGGAGGGTCTGGCTCTCGTGGAGGCGGCGGTTCTCGTGGACCAGTCTCCCATCGGACGGACCCCTCGATCGAACCCGGTGACCTATATCAAGGCATGGGATGAAGTCAGACGCATCTTCTCGAGCATCCCTCTGGCGCGGCAGCGAGGCTACGGTCCCGGGGCCTTCTCCTTCAACGTCGAAGGAGGTCGCTGCGAGGCCTGCAAAGGTGCCGGAAGCGTCGAGGTCGAGATGATCTTCATGGCGGACGTATATGTGCCTTGCGACGTATGCGGAGGCACCCGGTACAAGCCGGAGCTGCTGGACGTCACCTTCAAGGGGCTCAACATTTCACAGATTCTGCAGCTGACCGTGGACGAGGCGATCCGCTTCTTCCTGCGAGAGGACCGCCTGGGCCAGACGCTGTGGCAGCTGCAGCAGGTAGGGCTGGGCTATCTTCGTCTGGGTCAGCCCGCCACCACGCTCTCTGGAGGCGAGGCGCAGCGACTCAAGATCGCCAGGGAGTTGGTCTTCGGAGCCGGGAAGAAGGGGAGGAAGGTCTACATCCTGGACGAACCGACGACAGGCCTCTCCGGAGACGATATCCGGAAGCTCCTCGCCGTGCTGACTCGCCTCCTGGACGCGGGTCATTCCGTAGTGGTTATCGAACACAATCTGGATCTCATCAAGACGGCGGATTGGATCATCGACCTCGGGCCCGGCGCAGGCGCCCAGGGTGGAGAGGTGGTGGCCATGGGAAGACCGGAGGACATCGTGCGGGTCCCCGAGAGCTTCACGGGACGGTACCTCCGGCCCCTCCTGGGGGGCTCCCATGGGGAGGAAGAGGACGGTTGGAGTCCCAGGGACGCCTCCGGGCGGTGGAGGACCCAGAGATGAGGTCGGGCGCCCCACCCCCGGTTTCCATCCTCCTTCCGGTGCGGAATGGTGGACCCTTCGTCTCCGAAGCCATCGAGTCGATGCTGGGGCAGAGCTTCTCCTCCTTTGAGCTCCTCGTCGTCGATGACGGATCCACCGATGAGACCCCGGATGTGCTCCGTGCCCTGGCGGACGCAGACTCCAGAATCCAGGTGGTGAGACAGGAGGCGGAGGGGGTCGTGGCGGCACTGGAGTTGGCCCGACAAAGAGCTCGGGGCAGGTATCTGGCGAGAATGGACGCTGATGACGTCGCCCTTCCCGGGAGGCTCAAGGCACAGGTCGAGCTCATGGAGGCGAACCCCCGGCTTGTGGTGGTGGGAACGCAGGTGGCCTACTTCCCGAGAGAACAAGTCCGGGTGGGGGCCCTCCGGTACGAGCGGTGGGTGAACAGCCTCGTCGATCACGACGCACTGGTGAGAGACATCTTCGTGGAGTGCCCCATTCCCCATCCCACCTTTCTCCTTCGGGCGGCCACAGTGGACCTGGTAGGTGGATACAGAAGCAGGAATTGGCCCGAAGATTACGATCTGGTGCTTCGTCTCTGGGAAGCGGGGGGTAGGATGGGGAAGGTGCCGGCGGTTCTCTTGAAGTGGAGGGAGGGAGAGGCCCGCCTTTCCCGGAGCCATCCCGCCTATTCGGAGGAGGCGTTCAGACGCTGCAAGGTCCATCACCTCCTCCGGACACACCTCTCGGCGGGAAGGAGGGTGGTGGTATGGGGAGCGGGACCGGTGGGGAAGGCCTTCGCCAGGGAGCTTCAGGCCCAGGGGGGTCACCTGGCGGCGTTCGTCGATCTGGATCCGAGGAAGATCGGTCAGGAGATCCACGGCGCACCTGTGATCCCGCCAGGTGAGGCAAGTGCCTACTCGGATGCCTTTTCTGTGGCCGCCGTTGGGAAGGGCAGGGCGCGAGAGGAGATTCGATCAGCCCTCACCGAGCTCGGCTGGGAGGAGATGGAGGACTTCGTCGCGGTGGCTTGAGAGGCGCACGAGTTGCCGGATCGCTCTCTTCGCTTCGGGCAGGTCGGTGCCTCCCCGTGACCTCGTCTCAAACGTCTTCTCCAACCTCCCCGAACACCCCCTGAAAACCCGCGTGGATGCCTTGCCCAGAATGGGCGTTTCTCGTTATTTTTCAACGACTTCACAGTGATCGTGAGCCTCGGCGGCCCGGGGTGGGAATCCGGCCCCGGCCTGAGATTGGCTGAGTGACCCTAGCGCCCCTCGAACGCTCATCCCTAAACGCCTGGATTGAACGTACCCGTTGATCTCTGGAGCGCCGGTGAGGCGTGTTCCGGAGATGCCTGTCGCGGCCCCGGTGATGGCTGCGAGCCGGGTGGGCGACCTGGGGTGATCCGGGCCGCAGCGGGCGTTGAACGGCGCCGGGCCGGAGAGCCCGGTGCAGGGGCGGATGCCAGACCGTCGAGGTCCCCTGTGTGGGGGGGATGGGTGGTGAAGGGGCGCCTCGAAACATTGGATCGGGAATAAGAATGGAGACTCCGGACAGAGGCGGTACTGAGGCGATGAACGGAGGAGAGCCGGGAGAAAAAGTCCTGGCTCGACTTCTGGAAGACGAGATGAGGGAGTCGTTCATCGACTATTCCATGAGCGTCATCGTCCAGCGGGCTCTCCCGGACGTGCGGGACGGCCTGAAACCCGTCCATCGCCGTATCCTGTACGCCATGCAGGAGCTGGGACTCTCGCCGGGGAGGGCTTACAAGAAGAGCGCGACGGTGGTGGGTGAGGTCCTCGGGAAGTTTCACCCCCACGGGGATATGGCGGTCTATGACTCTCTGGTCCGGATGGTTCAGGACTTCTCACTCCGGTATCCCCTGGTGGACGGCCAGGGGAACTTCGGCTCCGTGGATGGGGATCGGGCGGCGGCATATCGATACACGGAGGCCCGGCTCCGGCCCCTGGCCACGGAGCTTCTGGAGGATATCGACAAAGAGACCGTCGACTTCATTCCCAACTTCGACGGCCGAATCCTGGAGCCCACCGTCCTTCCCGGTAAGCTGCCCAATCTCCTGGTCAACGGGAGTGCCGGGATCGCCGTGGGGATGGCCACGAACATCCCGCCCCACAATCTCCGGGAGGTCGTGGACGCTGCCGTCGCCCTGATCCGGGACCCCGGCCTGACACAGGAGGCGCTGGAGGGATACATCCTGGCGCCGGATTTCCCAACAGGCGGGTTCATCTGTGGCCTCGAGGGGGTGAAGGAGGCGTACCGGAACGGTCGGGGCCGTATCATCATGCGCGCCCGGGCGGAGGTGGAGGAGGTGCCTGGAGGGGGGGAGCGGATCATCGTCACCGAGATCCCCTTCATGGTGAACAAGTCCCGCCTCATCGAACAGATCGCACAGCTCGTAAGGGACAAGAAGATCACGGAGATCCGGGATCTCCGTGACGAGTCGGACCGGGATGGCCTGAGAGTAGTCATCGAGCTGAAGAGGGACGCCATTCCCCGGGTTGTGCTGAATCGTCTCTACAAGCACACCCAGATGCAGACCACATTCGGGGCCATCCTCCTGGCCCTCGTGGACGGTGTGCCGCGGGTCATGGGCCTCCGGGAGATGCTGCTCCACTTCGTGGACCACAGACACGAGGTCGTGGTTCGCCGGAGTGAGCATGAGCTTCGGAAGGCGAGAGAGCGCGAGCACATCCTGGAGGGCCTGAAGATCGCCGTCGACAACATCGACGAGGTCATCAGGATCATCCGGGGCTCTGCGGACACGGAGATGGCTGCCATCCGCCTTCGAGGCGCTTTCGAGCTCAGCGAGAAGCAGGCGGAAGCGATCCTCAACATGCGCTTGGCCCGTCTCACCGGCCTGGAGATGGAGAAGCTCGAGCAGGAGTTGGAGGAGGTTCGCGTCCGAATTGCCGAGCTCGAAGAGATTCTGGGGGACCGGAATCGCCGAATGGACATCATTGTCCAGGAGCTCACGACCCTCTCCGAGAAGTATGGCGACGAGCGTCGGACGGAGATCCTGAGCGAGAGCGCCCTCCTGAACGAGGAGGACCTCATCGTCGAGGAGGACATGGTGATCACCGTGTCCAGGGCGGGCTACATCAAGCGCATCGAGACCGACGCGTACCGAGCCCAGCGCCGGGGCGGCCGAGGCCTCCAGGGAATGGGGACGAAGGAAGAAGACTGGGTCGAGCATCTCTTCGTGGCCTCGACCCACGACTACATCATGATCTTCACTCGATCCGGCCAGTGCTACTGGCTGAAGGTGTGGGAGATCCCGCCCGGGGGGAGGCACTCCCGAGGTAAGCCCATCGTCAACCTGGTGAACATGATCCCCGGTGACGAGGTGGCGGCCATCGTGCCCGTGAGGGAGTTCAGTGAGGACCGCTTTCTTCTCTTTGCCACGCAGCAGGGGGTGGTGAAGAAGACCGCTCTTGCCGCGTATGGCAACATCCGTGTGGTGGGCCTGAACGCCATCAACATCCGGGAAGGGGACGAGCTCATCGACGTGAAGGTCACCAGCGGGAATGACCATGTCATTCTGGGAACCCGTGGGGGGATGGCCATTCGGTTCCACGAGAGGGATGCCCGCCCCATCGGTCGGGCCACTTCAGGTGTCCGCGGAATCAACCTCCTGAAAGGAGACATCGTCGTCGGCATGGTGGTCCTCGCACGCCCCGATACC
>JASFRP010000270.1:0-5615 GCA_050114895.1 Gemmatimonadota bacterium | reverse complement strand
CAGAGCTGGTCTACTTCGCCCTGGAGATGGACTACAAGCGCATCGGGGTGGCGTTCTGCGAAGATCTCCGAGAGCCCGCCGCAATCCTCTCGGGGGTCCTCCGCCGGTTCTTCCAGATCGTGCCGGTGGGGTGCCGCCTGGGGGGAGGTGATCCGGGATCGGCCTGTGATCCGTCTCGCGTGGCTGACTATCTGAACGCCAAGAAGACGGATCTGAATGTTCTCGTGGGCTTCTGCGTGGGAGCGGACTGCGTCTTCAACCGGGAGAGCGAGGCTCCGGTGACGACACTCTTCGTCAAGGACAAGTCCCTGGCGAATAACCCCATCGGGGCCGTGTACTCCCATTACTACCTGACAGAGATCTGACGGCGGAGGCCCAAGACCTCCACCGACCATTGAGAAGGAGTCGAACGATGACCATTCCAACGCTGAGCGCAGTCGGATTCTGTGCCCATTACTCCAGAGAAGGGGACTGGGCCTTCGACTATGCCCTGGAGCTCTCCAGAAAGCATGGAATTCAGCTGAACGTCTTCCACTTCCTGGCGGACCCCTACGATCCCGAGGCCGTGCCTCCCACCTATCTCTCGAAGGAGGAGCTGGAGGCCTACGTCGTGGAGCAGGAGCGGGAGCTCCGGATGTACTACGACGAGCGGGCCGGGGATTACCTGGAGGTGGGTTTCAGGCTCTGCTATGACAACGAGTGGCTGGAGCTCCATCGATGTCTGGTCGACCGGGAATTCCAACTCCTGATCCTTGGACACCCCGGACCCCATGCCACCTTCGGGGAGAGGCCCCTGGACGAGTTCGCCAACAGCTTCGTCTGTCCCGTGGTCCTTGTGGGGCCTGATCACCCCCGGCAATTTCAACTCAATAGCACGGCTATCCTCATCAGCGAACGGCTGGGTTTGCCGGAAGGGACCTGGGAACCAGCCGGATTGGTGGCCCGGTGACGGAGAATGGCAAGGGGTCCCACCCAAAGACGGGAAGGGGATCAAGGGGCATGCAGGACGTCAGCGAGCTGATCTTCCAGAGCATCAGCGACGGAGTCTTCACCGTCGATGAGAGCCGGATCATCACCTCCTTCAATCGGGCCGCGGAGGAGATCACCGGCTTCGAGGCGGAGGAGGCGGTGGGGCGCCACTGCTTCGACATCTTCCGGACGGAGTTCTGTCACACCCGGTGTCCCCTGAAGGATACCCTCCAGCATCTGGAGGCGGTGGAGAATGCTCGAGCCTCCATCCTCACCAAGGAGGGATCCGAGCTCCCCATCAGTGTCAGCACCACCCTCCTTCGGAACGAAGAGGGGGAGGTGTTGGGGGCGGTGGAGTTCTTCCGGGATCTCTCGGCCCTGGAGGATCTGCGCCGTCGTTTGGACGAGCGGAAGGCCCTGGAGGACGTCGTTACCGTCAACCGGGAGATGCACGAGATGGTCCAGCTCCTCCCGGACGTGGCCAAGTCCGAGTGCAACGTTCTCATCCAGGGGCCCAGCGGCTCCGGGAAAGAGCTGGTGGCCCAGGTCATCCACAACCTGAGCCCCCGGAAGTACGGACCCTACATCAAGATCAACTGCGCCGCTCTACCGGCCACGCTCCTGGAGTCGGAGCTCTTCGGCTATGAGAAGGGTGCCTTCACCGATGCGAAGCGGGACAAGCCGGGCCAGTTTTGCCTCGCCAACGGAGGGACCCTTCTTCTGGACGAGATCAGCGAGATGGATCCGGCCCTCCAGGTGAAGCTTCTGCGGGTCCTGAACAACGGAGAGTATCAGCCTCTGGGCTCCACGAAGGCTTTCCACACCGACGCCCGGATCCTGGCGGCGACGAACGCGGATCTGACGGAGCGCATCGCTGCCGGCACCTTTCGGGAGGATCTCTATTTCCGTATCAACGTCGTGGGCCTCAGAATCCCGCCTCTCCGGGAGCGACCCGCCGACATTCCCCTGCTGGTGGATCATTTCCTGAAGAAATTCCGGAAGGAGACCCGGAAACCCATCCGCAGAGTGGCGCCGGAGGCCCTTTCCGCTCTTCGCCGCTATTCTTTTCCCGGGAACGTCCGGGAGCTGGAGAACGCCATCGAGCACGCCTTCGTCATGTGCCACGACGACGAGATCCGGGTCCACCACTTGCCGGAGGCTATCGGCCGAGAGGCCGGTACGGTGAACGGTGTGACCCGGGAGAAGAAGAGCGAGAGGGAGGTTGTCGCCGAGGCCCTCCAACGACACCAGGGGAATCGCACCCGCGTAGCGGAGGAGCTGGGCATACACCGTACCACCCTGTGGCGAAAGATGAAGAGCTACGGGCTGGTAGACTGAAGACCTCTGTCCCGCTGAACGGCAATCAGGAAAGGGGGCGGGACGCCATGGCAACGGCACATCGAGTTTGTTCCGAGTCCGGTTCGGAGCCGGATGGGCCCGGATGGGCCCCTCCTGTGGAGATCTCGGCCGAGCGGTTCGAGGCCGTGGTCCACAGCATCTCCGATGGAGTTCTCACGGTTGACCGGGCCTGGCGCATCACCTGCTTCAACCGGGCCGCGGAGGAGATCACCGGGTTCCCTCGGGCTGACGTCCTGGGCCGGCCGTGCCACGAGGTCTTGATGTCCGACCTGTGCCTGGACGCTTGCCCCATGCGCCGCACCCTGGAGACCGGAACACCGGTCTCCGGCTTGGTCGTCTATATCACCGATGCCCAGGGCCGGAAGGTCCCGGTGAGCGTGTCCACGGCGCTTTTCCGGGATCGGGAGGGGCGGCTGAAGGGGGGGGTGGAGACCTTCCGGGACCTGCGACAGATCGAGGCTCTCAAGAAGGAGGTCGAAAAGAGCTACACCGCCGGGGACATCGTGAGCAGGAACCCCAGAATCCTGGACCTGCTGGGCCTCCTTCCCGTGGTGGCGGAAAGCGGCAGCACGGTCCTGATCCTGGGGGAAACGGGTACAGGCAAGGAACTCCTCGCCCGCACCATCCACAATCACAGTCCTCGGAAGAACGGATCGTTCGTTGCGGTCAATTGCGCGTGCTTTCCCGAGACCCTGGTGGAGTCGGAGCTCTTCGGATACGAGAAGGGCGCTTTCACTGGCGCGGACCGAGCCAAGCCGGGGCGCTTCGCCCTGGCCGAGAACGGGACGCTCTTCCTGGACGAGGTCGGGAACCTCCCTCTCTCCACCCAGGCCAAGCTCCTTCGGGTGCTCCAGAACAAGACCTTCGAGCCGTTGGGCGGAACGGAGCCTGTGGAAACGAATGCCCGGATCCTCACCGCCACCAATCAGGACCTTTCCTCCATGGTGGACGAAGGCACCTTCCGCCAGGACCTCTTCTACCGGATCAATGTCCTCCAGGTGGAGCTCCCACCCCTTCGGGAGCGGCCCGAGGACATCCTCCCCCTGATCCGGCATTTCGTCAATCGGTTGGCCATGCTCCACGAGAAGCGGGTGGAGGGCGTTACCCCTGAAGCCCTCCGCATCCTCCTGGCTCACCAGTACCCGGGCAACGTGCGGGAACTGGAGAATATTGTGGAACACGGGTTCGTGTTGAGCACCGGGCCCCTGATTGGCGTGGAGCATCTGCCCAGGTGGCTGGGAGAAGAAGGAGAGGAGGGCCCCTGGGGGGAGACCCTGGAAGATTGCGAGCGCCGGGTGATCCGCCTGGCCCTTGCCCGGAATCAGGGAAACCGAGCCTCCGCCGCGGAAGAGCTGGGGATCCACAAATCCACGCTCTACCGGAAGATGCGCCGCCTGGGCATACTACATCCCCCAGAGCCCGGTAGACCGACTCCGGGCTGATTCCCCTGGTGAGAGGCCCCGGCCTTCATGCCGGCGTCTACCCTTCCCAGACCACCAGGATCGTTGCCCCTCGCCGACTGGAGAAGGGGCCGTGATTCGTGTGGGCAGGGATGCACTGGTACGTCCCAACTCCGTGCTCCTCCCCCGCCGCCTCGTAACTCCCCTCCAGGACGAAGTGCTGCTCACAGCAGGTGTGGGTGTGGGCCTCCATGCGGAACCCCTCCGGCAGCTCGAGGAGGACCGAACGTTTGTCCCCCTCGTCCCGAAGGACCTTGATCCGGGTCCCGTCCGGGTAGGAGCCCGCCTTCTCCCATTCCATCCTTTCGGTGTCCAGCGTGATCTCGGACATGGTCCCCCTCGTGTTTGGCTTCCCCCTCCCGTTGGGCTTCCCCCTTCCTCTTTTCAATTCCGTGCAAAGGAAGGGCCAGATCCTCCATCCTTCTGCGATTCCCCTGCCATCACCACGGGAATGCAAATCTGCGACCCAGGGGGCCCTGGGAGTCGCGGATTTGAATACTCCGGCGCCTGGAGGGTGGCCCTATTCTCCACCTCAGGACCTCTGGGAACCGGGGAGAATCCGGGTATTGATCCCGGACAGCCACCTCCTGGCACGGGTACTGCCTTTTCCACGGTTGGACACGCCGATACGGAAGGAGGCGAGCATGAGCGTCCGGAAAGAGATGATGCCTGAATACCCCGAGTACTACGAGCCCGACTACTCGGGGCGTCCCCTGGAGTTCGTCAAGGACGAGAAGGGAAACGGTTGGCTCTGTGACAAGGGCATCGACAAGAACGGTGATCTGAAGTCCCAGGGGTGTTGGCGGTGCGATGAGGTCACCTTCCCCTGTGGGGGACACTGATCTGTCGAAGACCCTGTTCCCCCGGTGGTGCGAAACCCGTCGGGATACCCACGGGGCACACGGGGTGACGGATCCCGAACGTTCGTCCGTTGCCCGGTCAGGGCTCCGGCCGTCCTACCAACGGTTCTGCGCTGACGGGACCCGGTGAGTTGGAGGCACATTCTGGAAGCTCTCGTCCGGAAGGGAGGGGACCAGAAATGCTGAGACGAGATCTGCTGAGGCTGTTCGGTGCTACCGGAGCCTCGATGATTGTGGGGAAGGAGTTGCACGCCCAGGAGGCAGGAGTCGGCGGCGATGGCCCTGCGGCCATGGGAGTTCTGGTGGACACCACGAAGTGCCTCGGATGCAGGGCGTGCGAGGGGGCCTGCGCGGAAGCCCACGGGCTGCCGCTGCCGCAGGGGGAGGTGGATCTGACCGGCGACCGGGAGACATCACCGGACCGCTTGTCGGTGGTGAACGCCTACGAGACCGAGAGAGGACGGGTGACGGTGAAGCGGCAGTGTATGCACTGCCTGCAGCCGGCGTGTGGCGCGGCCTGCCTGACCGCAGCGATGAAGAAGACGGCCGAAGGGCCCGTGATCTGGCGCGAGGACAAGTGCATGGGCTGCCGGTTCTGCATGGTCTCCTGTCCCTTCGACGTTCCGAAATTCGAGTTCGATAGCCCGACACCACAGATCCGCAAGTGCGACATGTGCTTCGAACGGGTGCAGGCGGGTCAGGAGCCTGCGTGCGTAGCCGCCTGCCCCACCGGGGCCCTGACTTTCGGGAGGAGGGAGGAGTTGTTGGAGGAGGCACGCGGGCGCATATACACCGAGCCGGAGAGGTACTTCCACCACATCTACGGTGAGCAGGAGGTGGGTGGTACGAGCTTCCTGTATCTGTCTCCTGTGCCCTTCGAGCAGCTGGGCTTTCCTACCCACCTGGATACCAGGCCTTATCCAGCCTATACGCGGGAATTCCTCTACGCGGTACCCCTGGTCCTGAC
>JASFRP010000269.1:0-5622 GCA_050114895.1 Gemmatimonadota bacterium | reverse complement strand
TCAGATCGTGAGGCTGAAGATGAGGTCGATGGATCGGAGAGAATTCCTGCATGCGGGTGCCGTCTTGAGTCTCGCTTCCCTCCCGGGTGGGGCTCGCTTGTGGAGGTGGGAACAGCCCGATCTGGTGCTTCGCCGGGCGACAGTCTTCGACGGCACGGGAGCTCCCCGAGTGGAAGCGGACGTGGCGGTCCTCGGCGACCGGATCCAGGCCGTAGGGACCGTGACGGACAAGGGAAGGGTGGAGATCGACCTGAGTGGCCAGGCCCTCTCCCCCGGATTCATCGACATACACACGCACGCCGACCTTCCCATCCTGGCCAACCCGAAGGTGGAGAACCGGATTCTCCAGGGGATTACCCTGGAGGTTGGGGGGCAGTGTGGAGGATCTCCTGGACCGTGGACAGAGGAACAGGCGCGGTCCACACGTGAGCGGTACATGCAGCTCTACGGCGTGGAGATCGATTTTCACGATCTGGGCGGGTTCTTCCGGGCCCTGGAGGAATCGCCTCCGGCGGTGAACGCAGCCTGCATGGTGGGTCAGGGAACGGTGAGAGGCGCTGTGGTGGGCAGTGAAGACCGCCCCGCGACGCAGGAGGAGATCACCAGGATGAAGGCCCTGGTGGCCGAAGCCATGAACCAGGGCGCAGTCGGTCTGACCTCGGGACTGGAGTACACTCCGTCCGGCTTCGCGAGCCGTGAGGAGTTGGTGGAGCTTGCCAGGGTGCTGTCGGGGACCGGTTACCCCTATGCCTCGCACATGCGCAACGAGGACGACTCCCTCCTGGCGGCCGTCGAGGAAGCCCTCCACGTGGGACGCTTGGCGGGAGTCCCGGTCCAGGTCTCTCATCTGAAGGCTCAAGGGGAGCGGAATTGGTGGAAGGCTCCGGTGATTCTGAACCTCCTGGAGGAGGTCAGGGAGTCCGGCGTGGACGTCAACTATGACCGGTACCCCTACGTGGCGTACTCCACCGGGCTCTCGAACCTCTTCCCCAACTGGGCGAAAGCGGGAGGGACTCGGGCATTCCTGGAGCGCATGGAGGATGCCCAGCAACGTCCCGCTCTCGAAGCCTACGCTCGGGAGAAGGTGGCTCAGCTGGGTTCCTGGAACTCGATCCAGATCAGCAGCACGCGGACTGAGGGAAACGCCTGGATTCGGGGTCGGCGGCTGGGGGATGCTGCCCGAGAGGCGGGGGAGGAGCCCTTCGCCATGACCCTGAGGCTCCTGAGGGAGGAGGGGAGCGTGGGGATGATCGGATTCGGGATGTCGGAGGAGAACACGGCTCGAATACTCGCCCACCCCCTGGGGATGATCTGCTCGGACGGTTCGGTGTACGCCCCGTCCGGCCCTCTCTCCGAGGGTTCTCCCCATCCCCGTTCCTACGGCACCTTCCCTCGAGTGTTGGGCCGCTACGTCCGGGAGAAGGGAGTCATGTCCCTGGAAACGGCCCTCCACAAGATGTCCGGCCTCCCCGCCAGGAAGATACGGCTGCAGGATCGTGGAGTCGTTCGCCCCGGGGCCTACGCGGACCTGGTTGCCTTCGATCCCGACACGATTCGTGACACGGCCACCTTCGATGATCCTCACCGATACCCCGAAGGGATCGGGCTGGTGGTGGTGAACGGGGTCATCACCGTACGGGAGGGCACCATGACGGGGGAGATGGCGGGACGCCCTGTCCGGGGTGGGGGGCTGTGATCGGAGAGGTCGAAGCTTTCCAGGAGCTCGAGAGCCGAATCCTCCCCCTGTTGGAGCGGGGAGTGGACGGACCACTCTCGGACGAGGAGTTCAACGACCTCGCGCTCAGAGTATTCCGGTTCCAGTGCCGGTGGGTTGCGGCTTATGGGGCGTTCGTGGCCCGGAGGGGTCTGGATCCGGAGGGAGCCTCGAGATGGGAGGAGATCCCTCACCTGCCCACCCGGGCATTCAAGGCCGTTCCGCTGATGGCGGGGGATCCCAGGGAGGCGCAGGCGGTTTTCCGGACCAGCGGGACGACCGGGGGGGAGGGAGTCCGGGGGGAGCACTACGTCCGGTCCCTCTCTCTGTATCGGGCGTCTCTCCTTCCCAACTTTCAGGCCCACGTCTTTCCCGACGGAGAGTGCCTCCCGGCTCTGGCTTTGCTCCCCGATCCGGCGGAAGCTCCCGAGTCGTCCCTGAGCTACATGCTGGGTGAGGTCAGGAGGGACCTCTCGGGAGGCAGAGGGGGGTTCTTCATGGATCCGGATTCCGGTCTGAGGACAGGTGAGTTCCTTCGAGCTCTGAGAGAGGCGGAGGAGGCGGATGATCCGGTGCTCCTGGCCGGCACCGCCTTCGCTTTCGTTCACTGGATGGAGGAAGCCGAGAATGAGGGATGGAAAGTGCGTCTTCCCGAGGGCTCCAGGATCATGGAAACCGGAGGGTTCAAGGGGCGGTCCCGAACGGTCCCGAGAGAGGCGCTCTACAGCGGTCTCGAGGATCTCTTCGGTGTCCCTCGGACGCTGATCGTGAATGAATACGGAATGACGGAGCTCCTTTCGCAGTTCTATGAGCCGGTCCTGGCTGGGGGCAGAGGATGGGGTGGGAGGGCTGAAGGAGAGGGCTGGAGCAAGGACCGGAACGAGGAGGCCGAGCCTCCATGGGGCGCGCTTTCCAGGCGCTACCACCGTGGGCCGCCGTGGGTCCGCACTCGAATCCTTCATCCCCTCACCCTGGAGCCCGTTCCAGCGGGGGAAGTGGGTATTCTCGCCCACCTGGATCTGGCGAACCTGGGCTCCATTTCGGCTGTCCTCACGGAGGACACCGGCCGTTTGGTCCCCGGGGGGTTTCGGTTGCAGGGGCGTAGCCCGGGAGCGGAGCCCAGGGGGTGCTCGCTGGCCATGGAGGATTTCCTGCACGGGGCGAGAGGAGGGCGAGGTGCCATTTGAGGCATGGGCTCTGCCCTGGGCTTTCCGGATCCGTGAGAACGAGACGACCATATGGGGGGAAGGAGACCGTCCCCCTCTGGAGTACCCTCGCCTGTCCGTGGATCGCCTGGAGCAGTTGTTGGGCACCCTTCGCGATGCCCGGGAATCCCTCAGTCGAATCCCCGTGAGCGCGGTCCTCACCACGGTGGACCAGGTAGCCCGTCGCCTCCACGATCCCGGAGACGAGCTCCGTCGACGGGCCCTGGAGGGTATCGAGGCGCACGGGGGGGTCTCGGAGCCCATGGCGGAGGAGATCCTGACTCGGATGGCCCGGGACTGGACCAGGCCACCTCTGGAGGCTCTTCTCCACGCCGAGTTCCAGGATCCGGGCGTATTGGATGGGCTACGGCCCTCCCGGATCGGCGGCGAGGTCCGGGCCCTGGGGTATCCCGTCTCATTCAACCTCGGAGCCGGTACGGTACCTGGGGTGTCCACGACCTCCCTGATTCGCTCTCTCCTCGTCAAATCGGCGGTACTCCTCAAACCGGGCCGGGGGGACGTACCCCTGTCGGTCCTCTTTGCCCGGGCTCTCCAGGAAGCCGAGCCCCAGGTCGGTGGGGCCGTAGCCGTGGTCTACTGGCCCCAGACCCAGGAGGGGCTCACCGAAACGGCGTTGAAAGCTGCCGACCTGGCGGTGGTCTACGGAGGGGACGAGACGGTAGCGTGGGTGAGGAGCCGTCTTCCACCCACCACGCATCTGGTGGCGTACAGACACCGACTGGGGGTCGGGGTCGTGGGTAGGGATGGGCTGATGGGGGGCGGCGACGCGGATCTCGCTCGGCGAACGGGTGGCCGGAGAGCGAACGCAGTCGAAACCGCCCGGTCAGCCGCCCTGGCCGTTGCCGTCTTCGATCAAAGAGGGTGCGTATCTCCCCACCTCATCTTTGTGGAAGAGGGTGGAGAGACGGGGCCGGAGGCGTGGGCGGAGCACCTCTCCGGGGCGTTGAAGGGGATGGAAGAGGAGCTTCCCTCCGGACCCGTCTCAGCAGAAGAGGGTTCGGCGCTCCAGCAGCTGAGGGGCAAGGCGGAGCTGGAGGAGTCGCAGGGCAGGGGAAGAGTGTTCCATGGGGGTAGCGCAGCTCCATGGACGGTGCTCTTCGAGCCCGGGGGAAAACCGGAAGTCTCCTGCCTGAACCGCACGGTGAAGGTGATCCCCGTCGGGGCCGTGGCAGACATTCTGCCGAGCCTGGAGCCCTGGCGGTCCCACCTCCAGACCGTGGGGGTGGCGGGGCTTGGGGGGGGGAGACAGGAGGTTCTCGAGGGGCTGGCTCGCCTGGGGGTCAGCCGGGTGGTGGAGATGGCTCGGGTGCCCTGGCCGCCTCCATGGTGGCACCATGACGGCTCTGGACCGCTCCAGGCCCTGGTGCGCTGGATGGACGTGGAGGAGGGTTGACGGCTTCGGTTGAAGGACGCGAATGCGTCCGAGCTAGACGGGAGAAACGCGCAGGGGGCGCACCGGAGCCCACCAGGGATTGAAGGTCCTCTAGATGAGATGACGTCGTAGCATGGCAGCCTGGTCAGGCGTGTACCCATAGAAGACGACGGTTTCCATCCCAGGGAGCCCCGCGGTGAATTCCTTCACTTCCTCCACCAGGATCCTTGCTGCCTCATCGAAGGGAAAGCCACCCACACCGGTTCCCAGGATGGGGAACGCCAGGGACTCGATCTCGTACTCCACCGCCAACTCGAGAGCGCTTCGGACGGCGTTCCGGATGGATTCGGGGGTGGGCGGGTGATCGCCCATGGCCGCGGCATGGATGACATACCTGACACCCAGCGTCCCGCCTCCGGTGATGGCGGCCCCCCCTACCTCCAGGGGACCTTCGCGTCGAACATGGGCGTCACATTCCTCCTGGATGGTACCTCCTCCAGCAGCCAGGAGTGCACCAGCAACCCCCGAGCCCATGCGGAGATGATTGTTTGCTGCGTTCACGACGGCATCTCCCTGGAAAGTAGAGATGTCGCCCTGGACGACCCTGAGGATGGCTGGCACGGCTTCCCTCCGGCTACCTCATCTTGGATGTCTACTCTTCGGGCTGGGGCTCGGCACGCCACATGACCATCTGGCGAGTGTTGTTGGGAGCCTCCTCGACCCGCACCGTCAACACGTCTCCCTCGTCGATCCGAAGATCGTCCCTGATTTCCTGAGGGATCGTGATGCGCCCCCCGACCCCAACCGTCACGTCGCCGTAGTACAGCGTCCGGTAGATGGCCATCTGACCTCCCCCAATTCCAGATGTTGCGTAGAGAATAGGGAATCTAAGGTCTGACCGGCGCCCTGCAACTGTTTTCATGTCGTGAAGCTCGTGTGTGGCGAGGAGTGGGGGTCCCCTGGGGGCGAATGTTGGAGAATCTCCGTCTCCCCCCCCGGGGTCCGGCAGGGTTGATCCGGGTATTGACGGGGATGAAGGGCTGCCCCACATGGTCCGTATCAGGGGGAGATGCCAACGGGGGACGACAGCGGAGGGCTACGGCATGGTTGGATCCGTGACGAATGGTGCAGCGGTCCGACTGGAAGGGGTCACGAAGCGATTCGGGCAGCATACGGCCGTTTCCGGACTGGACCTGGAGGTTCCCAGGGGGTCGGTCTTCGGATTTCTGGGCCCCAACGGGTCGGGGAAGACGACCACCATCCGCATGATCATGGGGATCCTCCTTCCCGACGAGGGAATGGTGCAGCGC
>JASFRP010000268.1:0-5634 GCA_050114895.1 Gemmatimonadota bacterium | reverse complement strand
TGAAGTGTCATCCAACAGTAATACGTGTCGCCTCCCTCCGTTCTGACAAGAACTCATTCCCTCGCCGAGGTGGCCCGGGCGTCTCCTGGCGAGCGGCTTCTTTCGGTTCGCGGCGTCCGCAGCTAACCTGCACGAAAACGAAGACTCAAACCGTCGGGCGGCTGGCGATTCGGAGGGCCCTATCGATGAAGAACAACCTGGAAGTAGGAGAGCAGGCGGACTCGGGAAACGCGGCTCATCGGCCGACTCAGGCGGTTGAGGACATCGTCGCCTCCCGGTCCGTTGCGACTGACCGAGTCTTCAGAGGCGGTCTTCTGAGCGTTCTCGGATTCGGGGGGGCCCTTGCCATCGACGTCCTCAACCTCAGCCCGGGGCTTCCCTTCTGGATCGGTATCGGGGCAGCCCTCACCGCCTTTGGTGCGGGAGCGATCTGGGCTGGATCCGGCGCCTCTCACCTGATTCGACACGGGCGAAAGGGCTCGTCGCTCTGGCTCATCTCTCTGGCCGGCCTTGGTGGATCGGTGATCCTGAACGTCCTGACCGGCATCCTCATCAGGGCTTGGAACGCGCCCATCCTTGGGGGCCTGAACCTTATCGCCATGCTCTCCTGTGGGCTTTTCACCGCCGCCCTCATCATCCTTGGGCTGATCACCATCGTGCGATGGATACTACCCGATCCGGATCCCGTGGGTGGAGGTGCCGCATCGGAGGCGTCCGAAGACCAGTGAAGGTTACGGGATCGACGGCCCAAGCCGACGCCAGGAGGCGGGGTTTGCTCGAGAAGTGCTGTCAGCGCCCGCCGCTGCTCGTGGTACTCTCTCTGGTGTTTGTTCCTGGCTCCCGCCTTTCACCTCAGGTCCGGTCCGACACCCTCCATATCACGGTGGTGGGGCGGGTGGTAGACCGAGTGACGGCTCGGGGCCTGGAGAATTCGGTCATTCGTGTCCCAGAGCTCGGGATTCACGTTCTCTCTGATTCAACCGGGCATTTCCAACTCCGGGACATTACCCCCGGGGTCTTCCGGATGACGGTTACCTGTCTGGGGTATCGGGCGGAATCGGGGGAATTCACCGTTCTCCGAGAAGGATCGTTCGAGATCGGACTCAGCCCGATTCAATTGGGACCCGACGCAGAGCCGGGGAGAATTCTCGGTCGGGTCACCGCTCCAGAGACCGGGAATCCGATCCAGGATGCAGAGGTGTTCCTGGCGGATATGGGGATCAGGAGGGCCACAAGCGCCACGGGGTGGTTTGAGTTCCCGGAGATTCCACCGGGTGCCCATGTTCTCAACGTGTCCTTTCTTGGTAGGGAAACCCAAGCAGACACGGTCTTCCTGGGGGAGAACCAACTCCTGGAGATCGAGGTCTATCTTCCCATTGAACCCATCCCCGTGGAAGGAATCACAATTACTGCCTATCCGCGATGGCTGGTGGCGTCGGGGTTCTTTCGCCGGCGGGGGAGGAACTACGAGGGACGGCAGTGGACGAGGGGTGAGTTGGAGGAGATCGACCCGATGTTTCTGGGGGACCTGATTGAGACCATCCCCGGGATCAGAAGGGTGGGGGTGAAGGGCGATCTGATGGGTCGGAGGCGATGCAAGCTCTCGGTCTTCGTCGACGATGTAAAGCTGGATGACTGGTTCAGCCTGGACAAGCTGGACCCAATGAATGTCGAGGCTCTTGAGGTCTACCACGGTGACGGAAGGCCAGGCGAGTTCTACTGGTACTGCGGTGTCGTCCTCGTCTGGCTCAAGCACTGAGACACCTTCACCCTGGTTCGCCCCTGTCGGTACAATCGTCGCGGGCCTCTTCCTCCCGCACACGGGGCGGGTGGGACGAAAGGTGTGGCCCTCCCGGCGGAGAGATCAGCCCCCGCTTCCCAACAGCTCCCGGACCTCATCTTCGGTAAGCCCGCCTTGGCTGACGTCCGTTCCGGCGTCCAGCAGTTCTTGGTCCTCCGCCATTCTCGCCAGGGCCAGTGAACCAGCAGCGCAGCCCCCTCCGGCCACTGCGAACAGCGGGCCCAGGAACACCAGGTTGCCTATCAGCGTGGTGTCCCCTGCGAGGGCCACGGCGAAGACAAAGGCCACCGACAGCAGAAGACCCCCAACGGCCCCCCACCCTGCGAATCGCGGGAGCGACATCTGGTCAAACCTGCGACGCCCCTCGATCATCCAGAGAACTCCGGAGAATGTGATACCCGCGAGAAAACCGAGCAGGCCAAAGAAAAGGGGAAACGGGACATCGGCAGCGCCAACACCGACGATGAGCAGGAGAATAAGCCCTGCGCCGAACCATGCCATTGCCCAGGTCAAGCCAATCCCGATGGCACCGCGTATGCGTCGCAACCACTTCTTCATTATCATCTCCTTGTGCGCTTGGACCTTCTGTCACCGATGTTCCCGATCAGGTCGACACGCACCAACCGGCCAATTGGAGGCTGCCGGTACCGGCAGATTATGAAATAGGCCGGGGAGCAGCGTGGCTTTACAACATAAAGTACTCTGTATGTCGTCAGATTGCCAACCGCTGGAACGCACCCGGCGGCCCAGAGCTCCGAACCCGGTCGGCGACTCCAGCGAACTCTGGGGAGGGTTTCATGCCCGGACACATCGTAGCCCTCGGTGGCGGCGGATTCTCCATGGAGCCCGACAATTCGCTCCTCCCGACCCGACGCTGGAGCCTACCGTGTGCAAGTCAGGAAGGGGCGTGTGGTGGAGCGACCTCTGGCCACTCGGTACCTCGGTGAGTGAGGGCCAGTGAAGTGCTCAAAGAATCGATGAAGGTCATCCTGTGCGGTGCCAGCGGCATGGTCGGGGGCGGTGTTCTTCGGGAATGTCTGGATGACCCCCGGGTCCGAGCGGTGCTCTCGGTTGGCCGGCGGGCCTCCGGCCTCTCGGCTCCGAAACTGACGGAGTGGATTCTCCCTGATCTCTCGAAGCTCAGTGCCAGAGCCGCCGAGTTGGAAGGATTCGACGCGTGCTTCTTCTGTGTTGGAGTGTCTGCGGCTGGAATGAGCGAGGCCGCCTACCGTGAAGTGACGCTCGGCTTGACGGTGAGAACCGCAGAGATCCTTCTAGGCAACAATCCCGGCCTCACCTTCTGCTACGTCTCGGGCCAAGGCACCGACAGCTCGGAACGTGGCCGAATCATGTGGGCTCGGGTGAAGGGTGAGACGGAGAACCGTCTTCTGGAAATGCCACTCTCCGCCTACATGTTCCGCCCGGGGTACATCCAACCCCTCAAGGGCGTCCGCTCACGGACGAGAGCGTATCGAATGTTCTATGCTGTGTCGGGACCGCTCTTCCCGATTCTCGAGCGGCTCCTCCCGGGACACCTGACCACAACGGTGAATGTGGGCAAAGCCATGATTCGGGTAGCTCTTTCCGGAAGCGAGAAACGCGTCCTCGAACCCAGAGATATCAACAGGCTCGCCGTTGAGGTCGGACCTGCGTCGGCCTGCTGAGCATGCATTCCCCGTAAGCGTCCGCCTTGAGTTCCCAGGCGTTGGCCGGCATCCTGCTCCGTAGCATCGCACCCCGTGGGGCGGCGTAATGCCGCGGGATGGAGGGTCAGGCCCGGCGCGTACATAACAGTGGGAGGTGAAAGAACCGTGCGGATCTACTACCTGGAAATCGTGACGAAGGGGGTCGACGCGGTGTGCGCTGCGTACGCTGCAGCCAACGGAGCGGAGTTCGGCGAGCCGGACGCTGGGCTCGGCAACGCAAGGACGGCCGCCCTGCCGGAAGGGGGACTCGTGGGGGTGCGAGCGCCCATGCACGAGACGGAGGACCCGGTGGTGCGGCCCTATTGGCTCGTGGACGACATCGAAGCGGCCGTTGCCGCCGCTGTGGAAGCCGGCGCCGAGGTGGCCCATCCGCCGTTGGAGATTCCCGGGCACGGTACCTTTGCCATCTACATCCAGGGCGGAGTCCACCACGGGCTCTGGCAACGGTAAGACGGGCACCGGTTCGGGGCCACGCCGGGCGCATTTCGTCAGGATGCACAAGGTGGTGGCCTGCCTCCGCTCGTTCCGTTTGCGAGGAACCCAAGGGGAGATGAAGTATGGTCGACCTCAGCAGGTTTGGACTCGTCCTGGTCATGTTCCTGGCCGGATGCG
The DNA here is from genome assembly GCA_050114895.1 of Gemmatimonadota bacterium. Taxonomy (GTDB): domain Bacteria; phylum Gemmatimonadota; class Gemmatimonadetes; order Longimicrobiales; family Gaopeijiaceae; genus JASFRP01. The sequence continues at coordinate 1,515 of JASFRP010000268.1, read as the reverse complement.
CGGGGGGCGTGGAGGAGTGGGGAGGGCAGGTCACCGAGACCGACGGTGTCGTGCGAATTCAGAATCCGGCTGTTCCGCTTGCCGGCCCTGCAGAAGTCAACGCCCACCTGCTCTGGAGCTCGGCGGGTCCGGCTGAGGGGGACTACTGGGAGGCTCCGAACAGGGTCCACGCCGATGATGAGGTCGTATTCGTGGTGGACCGCCAGGCTTCAAAGATCCATCGTCTCTCCCCCGAGGGCAGGGTTCTATCGTCCTTCGGTGAACCAGGAGGGGGCCCGGGCCAATACCGGAGGATCATCGACGCAATCCCCACTGAGGCCGGCTTGTTCGTGATCGATGGGGGAAACGGTCGGGTCGAGATCCTCGGGTCCGGTGGGGAGATCTTGGCCAGCTCCCTGTTGGGTCAGGTGGTGTTTTCAGTGGTGCCGCTCGGGGAAGATGGGGTAGGGGTCTCCGGGGTTCTGGAGAGGGACCTGAAGTGGCAGAGGATCGACGCGGCCGCAAGCATGAAGGAGGTGTCCTTCCCGGAGTTCATGGACCCCGACACCTCGGCGGTCGCTCCATCCAGGCCCGGCCGATGGGACGGCAAACGCGCCAGGCTGAGCTTCACCTCGCCCCAAATCCAGGTGTTCTCCGACACCGGCGTCCTCGAAAAGGTCATCGACGTGTCGCTCCCAACGGAGGAGGCGACGGACCAGGAGATCGAAGGGTTGGTGGCGGAGGTGGCGGCGGTCCTGGCCGAGGACGGTCTTCCCAGCGGCGTGATTCAGCAGCAGGCCGACCAGCTCCGATCCCGCCCACGGGCCAAGCTCCGATTCCGTGATCTCCGCTTCGACGGTACATCTGGCCTCGCAGCCATCTGGGAGCAGAACCCGGAGGACTTCGGCTCGGGGAACGCTTCGCTGCATCTCCTCTCCACGGCGGGGATCTACCTCGGGGCGCTGGAATTCCATCGGGCCTGGTCGGCTTTTGACCTGAAGAACGGCGTCCTCTACACGCTATCACGAGATCCTGACACCGACCTGGTGACGTTGGAAGCCTTCTCCCTCTCCGTCCCCGGCGAGGTCCTGGAACGAGCGGATCGGCTGGCGGAAGCTTCGCGCGGCTAGGAGAATGAGGAAGGGTCTTTCTCCGGGCTGGTTCGACGAGCTAACCTGAAACATGACATGACATGACACGACTCTGCTGGATGAAGACACAAACGCTCGGTGCCCTCCTTTGCGCTGGATCGCTTCTCCCGGCTTGCTCAGCGGACCGATCCCTGGAAAGCGGCGCGCGGGAATTCCACCGATGGCTGGTGCTTGAAGACTCCGCTGCGACCTCGGCGAACGTCAGCGTCGGAGACGTGAATCTCGACGGGCATCTGGACATCGTCCTGGTGAAGGGCCGTCACTGGCCGCTCGAGGACCTGGTCCTCCTGGGAGACGGCAGCGGGTCCTTTCTGCCGGCCTATTCCGTCGGAAGCCAGCCTGACCGTTCGTATTCCGGGGTGCTCGTCGATATGGATGGGGACGG
>JASFRP010000267.1:0-5642 GCA_050114895.1 Gemmatimonadota bacterium | reverse complement strand
CTGGAGCGGTCGGTTCTGCTGGCTGATACCGCCGCCCTTCCCCTTCGCTGGCTCCAGCTTCCCCGCGACGACGGGTTGGTGGACGAGGCGTTCGGGGGCGACGAGGGGTCCCTGATCCGGCTTCCCCTGGACGGATCCTACTCTCTGGACGAGATGGAGGCCCGCATCATCCGCACGGCCCTGGAGCGGAACGGTTTCAACGTCACTGCCACGGCCCGGACCCTGGGGGCCACCCGGCAGACCCTCCGGTACCGCATCGAGAAGCACGGGATAGAGCTGGACACCCAGGGTGGGATCTCGTCAGGGCGCTGAGAGGGGGGCGGGCCCAAGGGCGCCCGGGGCCTGGAGACCCTGGCCCGTGTCCTCAACCAGCCTCCCCTCGGGCGGCATGATCCTCGTGCGGTGAGTGGGTGAGGTGAGGGTCCCGTCACCCCTACAGCTCGACCTGTGCCCCGAGCTCCACGACACGGTCCACGGGGATCCGGAAGAACGCGGATGCCCGCTCTGAATTCCGAGCCATGCGGTCGAAGAGATGGGCCCGCCAGCGGGCCATCTTCGGCCGTCTCGGAATGACGATGGTCCGCTGGCCCAGGAAGAAGGTGCTCTCCATGGGCCTGTACCTGTACCCGTCTATGGGCAGTTGTCGAAGGACCTTCGGCACGTCGGGGTCTTCTGCGAATCCATACAGGATCACCACCGAGTAGAACCCGCTCCCCAGCTCCTCCACCAGGACACGGTCCTCCTCCGAGACGTATGGAATCTCCTCCGTCTCCACGGTCATGAGGAGAACCCTCTCGTGGAGAATCCGGTTGTGCTTGAGGTTGTGGAGAAGCGCTCGTGGCACCCCCCCTGGATCTCCACTCATGAAGATGGCTGTCCCGGGCACTCTCTGGGGTGGATGCGCCTCGATGGAGGCGAGGAAGTCCAGAAGAGGGAGTTTCTCGTGCTCCAGCCGGGAGGCGAGGATCTCCCGCCCGCGCTTCCAGGTGATCATGAGGGTGAACATGGCCCCGGCCACCAACACCGGAAACCAGCCTCCGTGGGGGATCTTGGGGAGGTTCCCCGTCCAGAAGGCCAGGTCGATGACCAGGAGTAGAGTGGTCATGAGCCCCACCAGCCAGGGATTCCATTTCCATCGGAGGAATGCCACCACGGAGAAGAGGATGGTGGTGAAGACCATGTCGGTGGTCACCGCCACTCCGTAGGCTGCGGCCAGGCGCCCGGAGGAGCGGAAACCGAGGACGAGGCCGATGCAAGCGAGCATCAGCGCCCAGTTTACCGCAGGCATGTAGATCTGGCCGATCTGGTCCTCGGAGGTTTGGTCGATACGAAGTCGAGGTAGATACCCCAGCTGCACCGCTTGCCGTGTCAGGGAGAAGGCCCCTGAGATCACGGCCTGGGAGGCGATGACCGTAGCGGCGGTGGCAAGGATCACCAGGGGGACCAGGGCCCAGGAGGGCACCAGGGAGAAGAAGGGGTGCGAGACGGTGGTGGGATCCGCGATGATCAGAGCGCCCTGGCCGAAATAGTTCAGGGCCAGGGACGGAAGCACCAGGGTGGTCCAGGTGAACCGGATGGGACCCGTGCCGAAATGCCCCATGTCGGCGTAGAGGGCTTCACCCCCGGTCACCACCAGGAACACCGACCCCAGGACCAGGAGCCCCCGGAGGCCGTTCCGTGCGAAGAAGGACGCGCCGTACAACGGATTCACCGCTGCGAGCACGGACGGATGGTTCCAGATCTGGATGACACCCAGAATGGCCAGGGCGGAAAACCAGATCAGGGTAACCGGTCCGAAGACGGCCCCGACGCCGGCCGTTCCCCTTCGTTGGAAGGCGAAGAGAGCGATGAGAATCGCGATGGTTATGGGGATGATGTACGGCTGGAAGAAGGGGGTGACCACGTCCAGGCCCTCGATGGCGCTCAAGACCGATATGGCCGGAGTGATCATGCTGTCGCCGTACAGGAGGGCAGCCCCGAAGAGGCCAACCAGCGCCAGGGTCCTTCGTCGCCCGGCGGCTCGCTCAGAGGGAGGAGAGACCAGGGCCGTGAGGGCGATGATCCCTCCTTCTCCCCGGTTGTCGGCCCTGAGCACCAGGAGGAGGTACTTGACCGAGATGACCAGGATCAGGGACCAGAAGATGAGCGAGAGGACCCCGAGGGTATTCTCCGGGGTGGGTGCGAGGCCGTGAGAGATGTGGAAAGACTCCCGTAGCGCGTAGATGGGGCTGGTTCCGATATCTCCGAACACCACCCCCAATGCTGCAAGAGAGAGGATCCAGAAGTCCCTGTTTCCGCGTTTCTGTCCGTCGGCATGGGGCATGGGCTCTCTATCCCCGCTCAGTCTGGAGCATCGGTTGTGACCTCACCGCCGAACCCGGCCGTAGCTCGTGAATTTACCCTTGGAAGACCCTCCGCGGCCTCCTGACTTGCCGCCTCAGGGGTGCCTCCTCCCAGGGCTGCTCCTTCATCCCTCGCTTCCCACCCGCCCCTACTCTAACTTGTCCGCCCATGAGCGTGCGAGCCGCAGTCATGGTAGCTCCCGATACTCCGGTGGAGCTATGGGAGATGGAGGACCCGGTGCTGGAGCCGGGCTCTGTCCTCCTGGAGACCGTTGCCAGCGAGGTTTGTGGCACCGACGTGCACCTCCTTCACGGGCAGCTTTCGGGGGTGCCGTACCCGATCATTCCGGGACACGTCAGCGTAGGCCGGGTCCTCGATGCCCCGGGTGTCCGGACGGACGCCCTGGGAAATCCTCTGGAGCCCGGGGACGTGGTCACCTTCTATGATGTCCATGAGACCTGCTGGTCCTGCTATCACTGCCTGGTGGCCCGACAGCCGAACCGGTGTCCCAGCCGCAAAGTCTACGGAATCACATACTCTGCTCGGGAGGGTCTTCTGGGTGGTTGGGCGGAGAAGATCTATCTGAAGCCCGGGGTGAAGATCTTCTCCGTACCACAGGGGGTGACACCGGACCAGGTCATCGGGGGCGGATGTGGCCTCTTCACCGGCTTCGCTGCGGTGGATCGGAGCCGAATGCAGATGGGCGACACGGTGCTGGTGCAGGGGGCAGGTCCCGTCGGTCTTTCGGCGGCCATCTTTGCTGGGCTCGCGGGCGCATCGGCCGTGTTCATGATCGGGGCGCCTGAGAGCCGCCTGGCGTTGGGGAGGAGGTTCGGGGTTGACAAGACCTTCGATCTGGACGGCACGACCCGGGAGGAGCGGAAGGAAGAAATCCTGGCTCTAACCGGGGGCCGGGGGGTGGACGTGGCAGTGGAGGCGGCAGGGCACCCGAGCGCGATTCCCGAGGGGCTGGACCTCATGCGAGATGGGGGGAAATACGTGGTCGTCGGGCACTATTCCGACATGGGCCCCGTGCCGGTGAACCCACATCTGGACATCAACCGGAAGCACGCGGAAGTCTTGGGGCAGTGGGGCACCGGGTTCCATCACCTCACCCGGGCCCTCACCCTCCTGGCCCGTCACACCCGGGATCTTCCCCTGCAGGACATCGTCGGGGGACGGTATTCCCTGGAGGAAGCCAACCAGGCCCTGGCCGACGTTGAGGCGTTGCGGGTGACGAAGGCGCTGATCACACCCTGAGGGAAGCCCGAGGCTCCCGCCTGGGGGGCCCGTTCCAGGAATGGGTGGGGGGACAGGGCGGTCTCAAACCGCCATGGCGTCTTCGAATGCTCGTACCGTCTCCGACACCGGCCGCCGGGCCAACGTCTCGTTCACTACCAGGGCGAAACCCGCGAAGTTGGGGTTGGGAGCCGAGAGCTGGACTCCTCTGGCCAGGAGATCCTCCCGCAGGCGAGCAGGGTTCCCCGTGTCCACGTAAAGCTTGAAGACATTCGATCCGTTGGGGATCTCCTCCACCCGGAGGCCGCGAATGGCATTCAAGGCGGGTTTGAGCTTCTCACCAGCCACAACTCCTGCGGCGAAGCGCTCCTGAAACCCGTCCAGAAAGTGGAGCGCCATGGCCGCAAGGGGCCAGGCCTCCGGGAGCGCGCCTCCGAACATCCGACGGGAGTGATACAGCTCATCCAGGAGGACCCTGGGACCGGCCAGGATCGCCCCCGAGGGTGCAGCGAAGTACTTCCACATGGACACGTATACCGTGTCGAAGTGGGAAGCGTACTCCGCGGGGGAGATCCCCGTGTATCCGGAGGCCATGAAGAGACGGGCACCGTCCAGGTGGGTGGCGATCCCCTCGGACCGGGCAAAGGCGCAGATCCGACCCATTTCGTGATAGTCGAAGAGTTTCCCGAGGCGCCTCCGAATGGGCGATTCGATGGATATGACACCCACTCCGGTCCGGACCCGTCCCCCTTCGGCCCTCGCGATGGCACCCTGGACCGCTTCCAGGGTGAAGGTCCCATCGGTGGATTCCATGGGAATGAGGTTCAGGTTGCTCAGGACCTGGGCGCAGTCGCCGGAATCGTTGTAGAGGTGGCTCTCCCTCTGAAGGAGCACCCGGGTCCGGGTGCCGGCCTGGACCCTCACCCCCAGGTGGTTCGCTAGAGTCCCGGTAGCCAGGAAGACGGCCCGTTCCTTCCCCAGGATCCGGGCCATGCGGCCTTCAAGCTCCTCCACCACGCCTCCGTTGGAGTAGTAGTCCGGCTCGATCTCCCGGCTCGAGAGGATCTGGGAGAGGAAGTGAGCGTATTCAGGTGGCGTGAGAGATTGACCGTCCCCGGAGAGCTTCACCACGCGCTGCAGCTCCTCCACGCTCTGGGGCGGGGTCGCACCTGTCGCGGGGGTACCGTCCCGGGCGGGCCCAGACACTCCCGGTGGAGTGGCGGGGGACAGAGGGAGGTGCTCGGTTGACGCTGCCGCCGTCCCTCCTGACGCCCCCCGGGGCTCGTCCGAAGCGGCTCCGAGGGCGATGGCCATGGGCAGGGCGGCACCAGTGTGTACGAATTCGCGTCGGGAGATGGAGTGGGTATCCATTGTCCGGTCCTCGAGGAGTGAAGAAGAGGTGTGGGTCTGGCTTCCCCTGAGGGGTTATCCGTCTCCCGCCATCCTCAGACGGGAGACCAGGAGGTCTATCGCTACCTGATTACGGCCGCCCTCGGGAATGATGATGTCCGCGAAGGCCCTGCTCCCTTCCACGAAGGCCAGATGCATGGGGCGGACCGTCTCGAGGTACTGTTCCACCACCGACTCCAGGGACCGCCCCCGCTCCCGAAGGTCTCGGTGCAGCCGCCGGATGAAGCGGATATCCGAGTCCGTGTCCACGAACACCTTGATATCCAGGAGGTCCCGAAGCCGGGGCTCCGCCAGGACGAGGATCCCGTCCACGATGATGACGCCGGTAGGCTCCACTCGCTGAACCCGTTCCGTCCGGGTGTGGGTGGAGAAGTCGTAGACTGGAACATCCACGGCCCTGCCGGCCCGAAGCCTCTCGAGGTGCTCCACCAGCAGCTCCGTCTCCAGCGCGTCAGGATGGTCGAAGTTCACCGCCACCCGTTCGTCGAACGGTCGATAGGCGAGGTCCCTGTAGTAGGAATCATGGTGGATGACCGAGGCGGAAGAGGGGGGGAGGCGGCGAAGGATCTCCTCCACCACGGTGGTCTTCCCCGAACCGCTTCCCCCCGCCCCCCCCCACAGGCTGCGCGCGGACCCGTTCCAAACCGTCC
>JASFRP010000266.1:0-5643 GCA_050114895.1 Gemmatimonadota bacterium | reverse complement strand
GGCCGCCCAGGACGGCCTTTCCGTTCTCGTTCTGGACGATCACCCCGTCGATGAGGATGAGGGGGTCGGCCTCCATGACTTTCCTGGCCCCTGCCGGGGGTTCGCCCGTCCGAATCAACACTTTCGACGTCCCCTGGTCCTCGGAGCGGAACCCGGCCCGGCCGCCCTCCGGGGATTCGGCGCCATCCTCGGTGATGCGCTTCAGGACGACGCCCTCCGGGCTCGATGCCCCTCCGGAGTCATCTCCCTGCCTGAAGCTCCACGCCGCTTCCCCATCGAGCCCGGGATTCCTGGCGAGATCCGGGGAAGGTTCCTCGACGCTCTCCACTCCCGCCTGGGGAGGGGTGGGAGTCTCGCACGCCAGGGCGAGGAACAGCCCCCCCACCGCCACGGCGATTGCGGCCCCGGCCACGCTCCTCTTCCCGACACGGTCTTTCATCATTCGGAGTCTCCTTTCCAGAAAAGTGGGCCCACCTTCCACCAGGGCCGGAGCCAGGGGAAAGAGCCCCCGGGCGCCCGCGGCCACTCCCAGGAGGAGATGTCCGTATCTCTTCCGGGAGACACCGCGAGCCAGGACACGGCAGTCGCAATCCCCCTCCACCGCGAGACGAAGGCGTCCGAGGCTCCACCAGAGGGCCGGATTCCACGGCGCCAGGGCCAGGGTAGCGATCCCACATGCCAGCAAGGCGGGGTCCCGTGCCTGCCGGTGCTCCGCCTCGTGGAGAACCACCATCTCCAGCTCCTCCGGGTCGAGGGAGAGGGCCCATGGCGGCAGCACGATGCGTGGAAAGAGGAGGCCCAGGACCGCGGGTCCCAGCCCGTCGGAAATCAGGACCTCCTCTCCACCGACGTGTTCTCGGGGCCACACCCTCGCCTGTCCACGAAGCCTCAGGGCTGTCCCTACCGAGAGGAGGATCACCACCATGGAGGCCGAGATCCAGGCGAGGAGAATCGGGCCGTCCAGGACCTCCAGGATGGAGTCACTCCCGGGTCCCCCGGGAGCCACACCACGCCACAACTCGTAGAGGGTGTCCAGGGGAATCACCTCGCCTGCTGCTGTACCGGTTCCGTGGTTTCTTGGCAGAAGGACCGAGACCAGGGGAGCGATGGCAGTTCCGGCCATGGCGCCGACCCAGATCCAACGGACGGGTCGCCCCAGCGTCCGGAGAGCCAGGGACATGAAGTGGGCCGCACCGGCCAGCAGGATCCCCAGCACCGCGCCGTAGAGCATGACCGAGGGAATCATTCGTCCTCCTCCTCCATCCCTTCCAGGAGCTTTCGCATGCGGGCCAGCTCCCTGGGAGGGATGTTCCGATCGGCCACCAGCTGGGTAAGGAGGAGCTCCGCCGATCCGTCGAAGATCTTCTCCAGGATCCTGGCCAGGGCGTTTCCACCAGCTTCCTGGGGCTGAACCACCGGGAAGTAGCGGTAGGCCCTCCCTTCCGCCTCGTGGCGAACGGCCCCCTTCTCCTCCAGGATCTGTAGAATCTTCAAAATGGTGGTATAAGCCACCGACTCCCCCAGCGTGTCTCGGACCTCGGCCACCGACCCTGATCCTCGTCGCCAGAGAACGCTCATGATGTCCAGCTCACGATCGGTGAAGGCCGGAGTCTTCACGGGTGACCATCTCCTTTCAAGGGCGCCTTCCCCGCTTTCGACACCAGGGCGCGGGGCTATCTACGAATCTCTTCGTAGATAATAGGAGGCAGGGGTACCCCTGTCAACGAAAAGTTTCGTAGAAACCTTTCGAGAGGAGCCCGAACCGGGGTTTCCACCCCCTCTGCCTCCGTGACGGACCCCCCTCTTTCCCGGGGTACGGGATCCCGGAGGCACGGCCGGGGTTCAGAAGGAGGAGCGCGTACCTCACGATCCCTGGCCCACGCCACCGTTCATGTCCGAACCCAACAGCCGTGCCCACTCCCAGGCTCCCAGCGTGGTTACCCCGGACTACTCCGGCTTCCAGCGGGAGGACCTGATCCGGTATTCCCGGCATTTCGTGCTTCCCAACGTAGGCCCCGAAGGACAACGGAAGCTGTCGAACGCCAAGGTCCTTCTCGTGGGCGCAGGCGGACTGGGCTCGCCGACGGCTCTCTACCTGGCGGCGGCGGGTGTGGGAGAGTTGGGGATCGTAGATGCGGACCTCGTGGACCTCTCCAACCTTCAGCGTCAGGTCCTCCACGGGATCCACCAGCTGGGCCAGAGGAAGGTGAGCTCGGCGAAGGACCGCCTGTGGGAGCTGAATCCCAACGTAGAGGTGATTCCCCACGGGGTTCGGCTCGCAGCCTCCAATGCCATGGAGCTGCTGGCCCCCTACGACCTCGTAGTGGACGGGAGCGACAACTTTCCTACCCGGTATCTCGTGAACGACGCATGCGTGCTCCTGGGCAAGCCCTATGTGTACGGGGCCGTGGACCGGTGGGAGGGGCAGGTGTCCGTGTTTGCTGCCCCCGGGGGTCCCTGCTATCGGTGTCTCTTCAGAGAGCCTCCCCCTCCGGGTCTCGTCCCCAGCTGTGCCGAGGCAGGGGTCCTGGGTGTCCTTCCCGGCGTCGTCGGGGCCCTCCAGGCCACCGAGGCCGTGAAGACGATCCTGGGTGTGGGGGAGACGCTGGTGGGACGGCTTCTCCTCTTCGACGCCCTCGCCATGTCCTTCAGGGACGTCCGACTCAGGAGGAACCCGGAGTGTGCGGTCTGCGGTGACGAGCCCACCCAGCACGAGCTGGTGGACTATGATCTCTTCTGCGGATTCGAGCCGGACGCGGCCTCCGCCGGGCGAGAGCCCCTCCCTCAGCTCACGCCCACGGAAGTGCTCGCCGCCCTGGACACCCGCCCGTCTCCCCTCCTTCTGGACGTTCGGGAGCCCCACGAATGGGAGATCGGAAACCTGGAGGCCAGGGGAGCCATTCTCATCCCGTACGCCCAGGTGAGGGAAAGGGTGGGGGAGCTCCCGAGGGACCGATCCATCGTGGTCTACTGCCACGTGGGGGTCCGGAGTGCCCTGGTGGCGGAGACACTCCGGTCTCTGGGCTTCCCCGCCGTTGCGAACCTGAAGGGAGGGTACCTGGCCTGGACCGAGGAGGTGGACCCCAGCCTGACGCGCTACTGAGGGGTGGCGCCCCCTGGGACGCAGCGATGCCCGGATCCCGGGGGATTGCCGGCTCGAGGTACTAGTACCTTACCAGGGAGAGAATCTCCTGCAGGACCCCCGCGGTCTGGGGGAGGATGGCCTCCTCGAGCTTCGGGGCGTATGCCACCCACGTGTCCAGCGATCCCACCCGGCGAATTGGCCCGTCCAGCCAGGGGAAGAGCTCGTCGGCGACCCGTGCCGCGATCTCCGATCCCAGCCCCCAGGACAATGAATCTTCGTGGGCGATGAGGACCTTGCTGGTCTTCCTCACCGAGGTGGCGATGGTCTCCATGTCCAGGGGGCTCAGGGTCCGAAGATCGATGACCTCCACCTCGACGCCATGGTCCTCCGAGGCGAGCTTCGCGGCATCCAAGGAGCGTTTCACCAGAGCTCCGGCGGTCACCAGCGTCAAGTCGGACCCCTCCCTCACCACCCTGGCCTTTCCGAAGGGAATCATGAACTGAGGTCCCGGGTTCCGCCCCTTGTTGTAAACCTGCCGATAGAGATGCTTGTGCTCCAGGAAGATCACCGGGTCTTCGCACCGGATGGCCGTACGGAGGAGTCCGTTGGCGTCCTCGGCCGTAGAGGGAAGGACCACCCGGAGCCCCGGAGTATGGAGAAACAGGGTCTCCCCTGTCTGGGAGTGATACGGCCCTCCCCCCTTCAGGTATCCGCCGTAGGTAACCCGAACCACCACGGGAGCGGAGAAATTCCCGTTGGACCGGTAGCGCATCATGGCCAACTCGTCCCGAAGCTGCATGAACGCCGGCCAGATGTAGTCGAAGAACTGGATCTCCACCACCGGCCTCAAGCCCCGGATCGCCATTCCAATGGCGCGGCCGATGATGTTGGCTTCTGCCAGGGGGGAGTTGAACACGCGGACGCCTCCGAACGCCTTCTGGAGGCCATATGTCACCTTGAACACGCCTCCCTTGCCCTTCACCTCCGCCAGTGCCTCCTCCCGCGACGCGTCTGCGACATCCTCCCCGAACACCACGATCCTCGGGTCCCGGTCCATCTCCTCTCGGATGCAGGCGTTGAGGAGGTCCACCATGGTGAGGAGGGGAGAGCCCTCCTCATAGGAAGGCGTGCTTTCCGTGTCGAACGCGGGCCCCGTGGGGTCCACCGAGTCCGAGTAGAGGTGATCCAGGACGGAGCTCGGATCCGGCTGGGGATGGGTCACCGCCTCCTGGGCGGCGTGGCCCACCTCCGCCTCCGCTTCCACCTCCAATCGCGTCAACTCCTCCTCTCCAGCGACCCCCAGCTCCAGGATGAGGGACCTGGTACGGGTCAGAGGATCTCTTTCCTCCTGCTCCTCCCTCTCGGCCGCGGGGCGGTACATCCGCTCGTCATCGGACATGGAGTGGGAGTAGGGTCGGGTGACGTGGGCGTGGAGCAGGGCCGGTCCCTCTCTCGCCCGGACATGCTCCACCACTTCCTTTCCCGCCCGCCAGGATTCCAGGACGTCCGTGCCGTCGCACTCCCGGACCAGGAGATTCGGGAATCCCGAGACCAGCCGGGAGATGGATCCTCCGGCGGTCTGAACCTCCACGGGCACGGAGATGGCGTACCCGTTGTCCTGCACCAGGAAGAGGACCGGGAGCTTCAGGTTGGATGCCGTGTTCAGGGCTTCCCAGAACTCCCCCTCAGAAGTCGCGCCTTCTCCGGAGGCAACCAGGACCACCTCGTCCTCGCGGTAGTTGATGACCTCCTCCTTGAGCGCATCGTGGAGGGCCGCCCGATAACCCGCCTCGGCGGTACCCACGGCCTGGAGGAATTGGGTCCCCGTGGGAGAGGAAGTGCTGGCGATCTGATGTTCGGGGCTCGTGGGATGCCCGGGCATCTGCCGCCCCCCGGTCTGGGGGCAGTCGGCCGCCCCCACCGCCTGGAGGAGCTGATCCAGGGGGCTCATGCCCAGGGCAAGGGCCAACGCCCGGTCCCGGTAGTAGGGGTAGAACCAATCCTGGCCCGGCCTGAGGTGGCTGGCCAGGGCCACCTGAACCGCCTCGTGCCCGGCCCCCGAGATCTGGAAGAAGATCTTGTTCTGACGTTTGAGGCTGATCTCGCGGTCGTCCAGTCGCCTGGCCGTAACCATGGTCCGATAGAATCGGAGTAGCGCCTCGGGCCCCAGGCCCTCCAACAGGTTTTCAGACCCCAATGTCCTCTCCTGGCCGCTTCGAAGCATGTGACTGGGGTTCGCGTGGCCCCAGTGACCCGTGTGAGAAGATAGTCGGGGAAGAGAGCCGGGCTACCCCTCCCTCTCCATCTCCGACGCAAGCTGCATCGCATCCACGATGGGGGGGCCGCAGGTATAGTCCCGGCAGATGTAGGCAGTGACCCGTCCCTCCCTCATGGTCCGTCCCGCCAGGAGCGGAAGAGGGGGGAGGGAAGACGGGTCCCCTCCCAGGACGACCTTGTTCGGTGCGTACGGCCGGTGGGTCTCCTGCAACATCGCCTTCGTCTCCGGGGCCTCGGGGGACCCCAGGAGCACGACCTCCAGGGGAATGGAAAGCTGGGAA
>JASFRP010000265.1:0-5646 GCA_050114895.1 Gemmatimonadota bacterium | reverse complement strand
TGGCGGGTGCTCAAACCGAAGTGACGGTCACGGTCCCAGCTTCGGCATCATAGCTGGTGGGGTATTCCAGAAGGTTCGATGTGGGCTGACCCCCCGTCCACTGGCCGTTGGCGTCGAACCGGGCGCCGTGGCTCGGACAGACGAAGCTGGAGCCCGTCACTCGCACCGTGGAGCCCTGGTGGGGGCAGACCATGGAGAAGGCGGCGAAAACCTCCCCCCCCTCGTTCACCAGGGCGAGGGGCGGAGACACACCGTTGATCCGGGCGATCCCCCCCGCCTGGGCGAGAGCCGGATACTCCGCCAGGGTCACCACCACGTCCTTTCCACCGTTCAGCTCCGGTCCCGTGATGGAGCCCGTATCGGTGCACGCTCCCGCCAGCACCGCCAGGACTCCCAGCTGTACGCTTTGCTCCAGAAAACCTCTACGATCCATGGTCGGCCCACCTTTGGGAAGGATGCCGGCGACGACGGCAGCTGCGTCGGGCACCGGGTTCGGAGATGATGTCTGGACTGGTGCAAGGGGTGGGCCAGCAGATTGTCATGGCGTAACTTCAAGTGATACAACGTATTGTCCCGCCCCCCGGGGCTGGGGAGCGGGGCGGGCACTGCGCAGAATTCTGCACGATCACGCAACGGATTGCGCGTGGGTTACTCCTTCTCCTCCTTCTGGGGCTGGGCCAGGTACTCGTCCAGCCAACCGTAGATGCGCTGCCACATGTCCCGGATGTTGGCCGGGGACGCGGGGCTGTGTCCCTCTCCCCAGTAGCGCACGAACCGGGCAGTCTTTCCCAGTCGGTAGAGCCCGGCGAACATTTCCTCCCCGTGGATGACCGGAACGAAGTCCATGTCGCTCTGGATGATCATCAGGGGGGTCTCGATCCGGTCCAGGTAGAAGAACGGGGAGTTACGCAGATATCTCCAGAGGGCACTCCACGGGGGCTCCCCCATCCGGCCCTGGCTGGTCTCGCTCCAGGTGGCCCCTTCCCTCCGCTCCTGTGCGTTGTCCCAGTACCGCTGGTCGGCATCGAACTTCGCATAGCTGGTCAGAAGATTCGCGTCACCGTCCATGGCGATGGCGGCCTGGAAGCGGTTGGTGTAGCTGACCAGGGTGTAGGTGCTGTAGCCGCCGTAACTGTGTCCGGCCACCGCCAACCGTTCGGGATCCGCGATCCCCAGGTCGATGACCTTGTCCACGGCCGCCAGGACGCCCTTGGGGAGGTCGATGTACGGGTCACTGGCGACGCCGTCCCCCTCGAGGGGCATGCTGGGGAAGAGCACGGCGTACCCGTGGGCGGCGAAGAGCTGGGGATTGAGGGAGCTACCGGAGCCCTTCTCGAAGGAATAGCTGAGTGTGTCCCGGAACACCGACCCCGCATATACCCACGTGACCAGGGGGTATCGCTTGCCCTCCTCGTACCCTGGAGGAAGTAGCAGGACGCCCTTGAGGGAGTCTCCCTCCACTCCCCGGTACTCGATGAGCATCCGCCGGGCGTCGGCGATCTCCGGGAGGGCCCTGTTCAGGCTGATGGCAGTGTCGAACCGGGGGCTCTCCCCGTCACCCAACCAGAGGTAGGTGCCAGTCCGTTCGGTTCCCTGGTACACGGCCAGGGGCCGTTCCGGGTCAAAGACAGCGAGCCCGGCCCGTGGGGTGGGTTGGGGGAAGTCCCTCACCTCGGCCTCCGTGGCGCCGAGGTCGACACGGTAGAGCTGCCGCTCGGCTCCTTCTCCGGCCTGGACGATTACCACGGGGGAGGGAGCAGGGCGTGTCCCACTGCGGGAGGGCCAGACGATGGAGGTGAACTTCGAGTCGGAGGGGGTGGAGACCCGGGAGGCGGTGGCGGAGCGGGTATTCACCAGCCAGAGGGTGCTGTCCGCCAGGCCGACGAAGGTGGTGCCGTCCAGTACCGGGAGAAGGGAGCGAGGAACCTCCTTCAGACCGGCTGTCAGGTTGCGGGCGTTCGTCAGGTCCCGGGACAGCAGCCACCAGTTGGACCGGTTGGCTTTCTTGATGCTGTCCGCCGCGAGGGAGTCGGGTTCCTCCTGAGGCGTTTCTCCTCCCGCCTCGGCCGCCGTCGTCCCTTTTCCCTCATCCGCCGACCTCGGCTGGGCAAAGACCAGAAGATCGCCGTCGGGGGTCCACTGGGCAGAGGTGATCTCGAGGCTGTCCGTGTCCAGCGTGCGCACGGCTTCCACGCCTGGGCTCACGAGGAAGAGCCGCGCCTCGTCCTCGTCGTCGGAGAGCCGCCCGGGTGCGATGGCGGCCGATCCGTCGGGGAGCCACTCCACCCTGGAACCGGCGCCGGGGACGTCCTCGATCCACTCAGGGGTGCTGGGTTCCTCTGAGGAGATGATGGCGATACGGGTGAGGCGGGACGTGGACGAGGCCAGCGGTTGGGCCGGAGGCGGCGCGTGAGGGCCGAGGTCCGCCTGGATGATCAACACGCCGCTCCCCAACGCCGGCGCGGTGACGGTCACCGACTGCAGCGGATCCTCGGGAGGGACTTCCGCCAGGGCCGTGGTTTCGCCGCTGACGACATCCAGGCGCATGAGACGTGCCTTCGGCCGCTCCCGAGGCGTGATGGCCGACCCGCTCTCCAGAACGCTCACCGTGGGTTCCTCTCCCAGCCTGGCTTTCCTCCACTCCTCGGGGGCGATGTCCATGGTGGTAAGCCCGTAGCCCGGGGGAGGGCTCACGAACAGGACCGAACGGTCGTCGATCCACGTGAGGCCCACGGAGGAATTGGGACCGATGACGAATGCCGCCCGGTCCAGGACTCCCTGGGAGGACGGTGACCGGGTGCGGTCCCCATCCCTCTCCCAGACGAAGAGGTGGAGCTGGTCGTCTCCCCCTCGGGTGGAGAGGAACGCCAGCCGGTCTCCGTCCGGTGACCAGAGGGGGGAGAACGCTCCCGTGCTGTCCCGCTGGCCGTCGGTGAGGTTCCGCGTCTCCCCGGTGCGTGCCGAGACGAGCCACACGTCGGACCGTTCTCCTCGGAGCGACGGCCCCCGAAAACGGCTCGGGCTCGTGGGGGGACGACGGATTTCCACGGCGAGCCATTCCCCGTCGGGGGAGAGGGTGCTCGACCCGATGGACCAGAAATTGACGACGTCCTCCGGGGTGAGTGGCCGGAGGGATTGAGCCGCGGCCTGACCGGTGGGGCACAGCGCGGAGATCGACAGGGCAAAGGCGAAGGACAGCGTCCCGCGAATCCGGGGTCTCATAGAACCTCCCGTGGAGTGGGTCGGCGCGCCTGCACCGGGAGTCCGCCTCCAATCTGTCGGGGCGGAGTCCGTTCGCAAAGCACCGGGGCGTGGCTCTCCGCCTCCCACCGAAAGCAGCAGAGCTATTCTCACTGCGGTGGGGCGATTAACATGGACCCGGGCAGGTCCGGGAGTCCGGACCAGGGATATGGACTCACCAGAAGAAGGAAGGTTGAGACGCGATGAACAGCATCGACCGGCGGGACTTCATTCGGAGCAGCGTCGTCCTGGGTGCGGGGGCAGCGACCACGGGCCGGTGGCCTGAGGTCACACGGGCCGGCGGGCTCCAGAGCACCGGCATCCCCATCATCATCACCAGCCACACCAACGAGACGGGCCAGGAGGGCCTCCGACAGGCCTGGGAGATCCTTTCTTCCGGAGGCTCGCCCATGGACGCGGTGGAACGGTGCGCCAACACCATCGAGGTGGATCCGAACGACTCCAGCGTGGGATACGGAGGGCTTCCCAACGCGGAGGGTGTGGTCCAGCTGGACTCCTCGTGCATGGACGGGCGGACCTACAACGCCGGGGCCGTGGCCTCCCTGGAGGGAATCAAGACCCCTTCCTCCATTGCCCGCCTGGTGATGGAGCGCACCGACCACGTCTTCCTGGTGGGACCCGGGGCCCAGCGGCTGGCCCTGGACTTCGGATATCAGCTCGAGGACCTCATGACGGAGCGGTCCCGTGCAAGCTTCCTCCGTTGGCGGGAGCGCCTCTCCGACTCCGACGATTGGGGACCACCGGAGCACCTGGTGGAACGTGAGGGTGAAGGTGCCCTCGCTGAGTCCCTGGAGGGGCCTGACGATTTCCATTACGGGACCACCAACGTCCTGGCCGTGGACGCCAACGGGGACATCTCCGGCATCACCACCACCAGCGGGCTCTCGTGGAAGATCCCGGGGCGAGTCGGGGATTCCCCCATCATCGGGGCGGGTCTCTACGTGGACAACTCGGTGGGTGCCGCGGGTGCCACCGGCCGGGGAGAGGACGTCATCAAGTCCTGCGCGTCGTACTTCATCGTGATGCGCATGCGGGACGGCCGGACCCCTCAGCAGGCCTGTGAGGACGCCATCGACATGATCGTGGATCGGTACCGCGCCGTGGGCATCGACTACGTTCCCGGGGAGAAGTTCGTGGCCATCAACAAGGATGGGGAATACGGGTGCTCGTCCATGCCCTCGGGTCGAAACGCCCGCCTGTCGGTTCGGCATCCCGGAGGGCTGGAGATCTACGAAGGCACATCCCGGGGTTGAGGGGGAAGGGGTCGGGCCCGGTGGGGCCCGGCACCCCTCTCCAGGGTCGTTCCGCTGCCTTGCCCCGGGTGCGGGACCGACCTACCGTGCTCTTCTCCTCACATGAACCCCAAGGAGTGACGAGCCATGTCTCCTTCTCGCCTTTCCGTCCGCCTTCCTCTATTGGGCCTTCTGGCCGCGGCGGCCGGCGCACTGTGCGGCTCGACCCTCTCTGCCCAGCAGTCGGTCCTGGAGACCCGGAGCCGGAGCCAGACCCAGGACGAGGACTTTGCCCGTTCAGTGGCGGAGTGGACCACCAGCCCGGAGTTCCTGAGTCCGCTGGTGGACCACCTTCCCAGGGTGGAAGGGATCCCGTCGCCCGGGGAGCTCCTGGGATACCACATCGGCGCCCCCAAGAAGCTCACCTACTACGAGGACATCCTGGGGTATTACCGCGGGCTGGCGGACGCGTCTCCCAGGGTGGAGGTCCTCTCCACCGGGAGGACCGACGAGGGGCGGGAGACGGTGGTGGTATTCCTGGGCTCTGAGGAGTCCATCGGGCACCTGGCGGACTACCGGGAGTACCTGGCCAGGCTGGCGGACCCCCGGACGGTCAGCGAGGAGGAGGCCCGGGAGATCATCGGGGAGGCGAAACCCCTGTACCACGTCATGGGGGGGCTCCACAGCGGGGAGACGGGCCCCCCGGAGATGCTGATGGAGCTGGCATACCGCCTGGCGGTCGAGGATTCACCCCTGATCCGGCAGATCCGGGACAACATCATCGTCTCCATCACCCCTGTGGCGGATCCCGATGGCCGGGACCGCTACGTGGACTGGTATTACCGCTACCTGATGGACATCGAGGACGAGGACGACCGTATGTCCGGGCCGCCTTACTGGGGGAAGTACGTATACCACGACAACAATCGGGACATCAACACCTCCCAGGTAACCATGCGGACGCTGCTGGACTGGTACCTGGAGTGGCACCCCCCCATCATGCACGACCTCCATGAATCCATCCCCTTCATGTACACCTACAGCGGAGCGGCGCCCCAGAACCCGGACCTGGACCCGATCCTCTTCGGGGAGCTGCCCTGGTACTCGAACTTCGAGATGGCCCAGATGACGAAGTACGGGATGCCGGGGGTGT
>JASFRP010000264.1:0-5649 GCA_050114895.1 Gemmatimonadota bacterium | reverse complement strand
GAGCAGCGGGTGTTCCAGGTCGCGCAGAGTCACGAGCGCGGTGGGTTCGTGCGCATCAAAGAGATCCTCTGGCCCACATTCGAACACATCGAGCACCTGCAGCAGTCCAAGACAGGGATCACGGGGGTCCCCGCGGGGTTCCCGGACCTGGACAGGATGACCACGGGGTTCCAGAGAGGGGACCTCTGCATCGTGGCAGCCCGGCCCTCCATGGGGAAGACCTCGTGGGTGCTGAACGTGGCCCAGAACGCAGCCATCGAACACGAGGTTCCCGTTGCCATCTTCTCTCTGGAAATGTCGAAGGAACAGCTGGTTCAACGCTTCCTCTGTGCCGAGGGCAGGGTGGATTCCCAACGGCTCCGGCGGGGCCAGCTTTCGGCTGACGAGTATCAGCGGCTGGCGGCTGCGGCCGGGCACCTGAACACGGCGTCGATCTGGATCGATGATTCCCCCGGAAACACCGTTCTGGAAATGAGGGCCAAGGCCCGGCGGCTCATGGCCGAGAGCAGGTTCGGCCTTCTGGTCATCGATTATATGCAGCTCATGTCCTCTCACCGCTCCAGTGAGAGCAGGACCCAGGAGGTGAGCGAGATCTCCCGCGGCCTGAAGGCCCTGGCCAGGGAGCTCGAGATCCCCGTGATCGCCCTCAGTCAGCTGAGTCGGGCGCCGGAACAGAGGACGGATCGGCGACCTCAGCTTTCGGATCTGAGGGAGTCGGGATCCATCGAGCAGGATGCCGATCTGGTCATGTTCCTGTACCGGCCCGAATACTACTTTGGCCCCATCGACAAGGATGGGACCTCGGTAGAGGGAAAGGCTGAGCTCATCATCGGGAAGCAGCGGAATGGGCCCACCGGAACCGTGGAGCTCTACTTCCACAAGGAATACACCCGCTTCGACTCGGTGACGGGCAGGCCGTTCCCGGAGGCTCCCGCCGGGCAGGGGCCGGATGATCCTTTCTGAAGGGGCATCACCGAAGACAATGTTTTCTGCGGAGAAGGGCCCAGGAGAGGGCCGGAGGGTGGGAGTGGCCGTTCCCGCCGCTGGTCTGGGCTCCCGGATGGGTGGGATCAGGAAGCCCTTTCTGGAGGTGAGAGGGGCACCTCTCCTATCCTGGGCGCTCAAGCCCTTCCTCGCGCACCAGGAGGTCACAGCCGTCGCGGTCGCCTTGAGCGAGGAAGACCTGCGGAGCCCTCCCGACTGGCTTGCTTGCCTGGACCCTCGAATCCGACTGGTGCTGGGTGGAGAGACCCGGGGGGACTCGGTGAGAGCGGCCCTGGGGGCGCTCCCCGAGAACGTGACGTTCGTTGCAGTCCATGACGCGGCGCGCCCTCTGGTCACCAGTGACATCCTGGATCGTTGCCTGGCCGCTGTCGGCCCCACCCGGGGGGCCGTGGCGGGGTGGCCTGCCGTGGATACTCTGAAGGAGATCGACCCGGAAGGCCGGGTCGTGGGTACTCCCCGCCGAGATCGGATCTGGCATGCCCAGACTCCGCAGGTGTTTCCGGTGACTCTCCTCCTGGACGCCTATCGGCGAGCCAAGGAGGCGGGGTCCACGGCCACCGATGATTCCGCCCTGGTGGAAGAGATCGGCGGAGAGGTCGTCATGGTCCGGGGAAGTCCCTGGAACCTCAAGGTGACTCGACCGGAAGACCTCAAGCTGGCGGAGTTGTTTCTCGAAGCCGGAGGCATGGGGTGGGACCCCGACTCCTGAACCTGTCAGGAGAGCCCCCGGACCCGGGAGTCCTTCGCACCGTGGCACGGCACCTGAGGGAGGGGGGGCTCATCGCCATGCCGACGGAGACGGTCTATGGCTTCGGAGGTGCTGCCCGCCAGGGACCCCTGAAAGCGCTTCAACGGCTGAAGGGGCGGGGAGACGAGAAGCCGTTCCTGATCCTGGTCCCGGACATGGAGGCGGTATCGGACCTCACCTGGACCCCCGCTGCGCTGGAGCTTGCCAGTGTCTTCTGGCCAGGAGCCCTCACCCTGGTGCTCCGGGACGAAGGCGGACGGTTCCCCCTCGGAGTCCGGAGTGCCGGGGGCACGGTCGCGGTCCGGCAGAGTCCACACCCTGTGGCGCGAGGGCTGGTGGAGTCCCTGGGGGAGCCCCTGATCTCCACCAGCGCGAATCCGGCGGGCGGCCCCCCATCCCTGTCGGCCGAGGAGGCTAGGGATGTGGCGCGCTCTCTGGGGGCGGGGGAAGAGCTCTGGGTTCTGGATGCCGGACCCCTCCACCCATCGGCACCCTCCACGGTGGTGGATTGCACCGGGCGGGGGCCCGTGGTGCTGCGGGCCGGCTCCATCCCCGCGGGAAGAGTGCGTTGTGTGCTCCCTGGCCTGAAAGACCCAACCTGAGCCAACCTGCCATGCCAGTCACCAGAAACCGGCACCCAGCCCAGCGTCCCCTGCGCCTGCTCTTTGTCTGTAGCGGAAACACCTGCCGAAGCCCTCTGGCCGAGGTCATCGCCCTGCGGGCCGGAACGGAGAAGGGAACGCAGGAAATGGAGGTTCGCTCGGCCGGTACCTCCACCACGGCCGGCCTGGACGCCAGCGATGGAGCGCTTCGGGCCGCAAAGCGCCACGGCCTTTCCCTGGAGAGCCATTCGTCGACACCGCTTTCCCCGGAAGCAGTCGACTGGGCCGATCTGATCCTCACCATGGGGCCCTCCCACCTGATGAGGGTCCACGAGCTCGGTGGGGATGGGAAGAGCGCCCTCCTCTGGGCCTATGCCGGGGGGTCCGACGATGCCACGGGGCCTGCCGTTCCGGATCCGTACGGTGGGGACGACGAGGTGTACGAGGCCACGTTCCGCACGCTGGAGACGCTGGTGAGGGCGGCCCTGGAGCGCCTCGCCGGGGAGGCAGAGGAATGACCGGACCCGTTACCTCCGACACTCGGGTCTTTGCCCTCCTGGGAGACCCCGTATCTCATTCGTTTTCCCCCGTCATCCAGAATGCCGCCATCCAGGATCTGGGATTGGACGGGGTGTACGTGGCGCTGAAGGTCGAGTCACCGCAGGAGCTGGCGGCCTTCCTGTGCGGACTGGCCCGGGCAGGCGGAGGTGGGAACATCACGCTGCCCCACAAAGAGAAGGCTGCCACCGTGCTGGACGCCCCGTCTTCCAACGTCCGCCGGACCGGTGCCTGCAACACCTTCTGGCTCCAGGAGGGGAAGATCCACGGCGACAACACCGACGTAGAAGGCTTCTCTCGCGCATTGGAGGCGTTTCTCGGAGGCCCGCCCGAAGGTCACCGGGTCCTGGTGCTGGGGGCGGGTGGATCGGCTCGCGCGTGCCTCGTGGCTCTGATGGACGCAGGGGTGGAGGAGGTCCACCTGTTGAACCGGACCCGGGAGCGTGCCCGGGCCGTGGCCCGTCGCATCGGTGGGGAGCGGGTACGGGTGCTGGACGATCGGATGGACGTGGCCGGCAAGGCGTACGACCTGGTGGTGAACACGACCCGCCTGGGCCTGGAGCCGGGTGACAGACTCCCTCTGGAGCTCGATCTCCTGGAAAGAGCCGGGGCGGTAGTGGACCTCGTCTACGGGGTGGGCGGGACCCCTTTCGTGGACCATGCCCGGGAACGCGGTATTCGGGCGGCCGACGGCTCCGAGATGCTCCTCCACCAGGGGGCGGTGGCCTTCGAGCGGTGGTGGGGAAGGGAACCCTCCGTCGAGGTGATGCGGATGGCCCTCCGGGCCTCTCAGGGCAGGTGAGCGCCGGATCTCTGGTGACGGATCTCCGGGAGCTCCTCCTGCCTCGGGGATGCCTTGCTTGCGGGGAACGAATCCCCCCGGAGGGTGGGCCGGGTTTGATCTGTTCGGGGTGCCGGAGTCGTCTCCGGGCCCCACCACCTCCCTTCTGCCCCCGATGCCAGCTTCCCTTCGGTTCTGGCCGTGGCCCCGGGGAGGCCTGCCTGGAATGTGCCGGTTGGCGGGAAACGCTGAAGACGGCTCGTTCCGCCGTGGTCCTCGACGATGTAGCCGGCGCCATGGTGCACGCACTCAAATACAGGGGCTGGGGGGAGCTGGCGGAGGGCATGGCACGGAGAATGGCTGGAGAGATTCCGCCTGACCTGCCCGACCCCGTCATCGTTCCGGTCCCAACCACCCCATGGAGGCGGCGAACCCGGGGATACAACCAGGCCTCCCTTCTCGCCACGGCCGTTTCGTCCATCACGGCGGTGCCTTCACTGGAGGTGCTTCGACGGGAGCGGGGTCGGACCCAGGTCAGACTGGGGCCTCGAGAGCGCCGCTCGAACGTGGACGGGGCATTCGATCTGCGGGGGGAAACCCGTTCCCTAATTCGTGGAAGGGACGTTATTGTGGTAGACGACGTCCTGACAACGGGGGCCACGGCCAATGCGATAACCCTGGCCCTGGAGCCGGCGGGGGTCGCGTCGGTTCGCCTGGTCACCTTTGCCCGGTCTCTTCCCTTTTCCGAAAAGGGTTGAAGGTAGGTGCCCCGGCAGCCGCCGGGGGGAAAATCAACTCGACAATCCTGAACCGAGGAGTTCCTTGTTATGTCTCTTCGCATTGCCATCAATGGGTTCGGTCGCATCGGGCGCCTGGTCCTTCGCGCAGCGAAACAGGCGGGCCGGACCGACCTGGATTTTGTGGCCGTGAACGACCTCACCGACAACAGGACACTGGCCCATCTCCTGAAATACGACTCCGTCCACCGGGCCTATCCAGGAACGGTGGAGGCCACGGAGAACGGGTTGAAGGTGGATGGGGACGAGATCCGTGTCTTCAGTGAGCGGGACCCGGAGCGGTTGCCGTGGGCAGACCTCGGCGTCGACATCGTCGTCGAGTCCACGGGGAAGTTCCGCGACCGGGAGGGGGCCGGAAAGCACCTGACGGCGGGAGCAAAGAAGGTCATCATCAGCGCACCTGCCAAGAAGGAGGACGTGACCATCGTTCTGGGGGTGAACGAGGGGAAATACGATCCCCAGAGCCACCACATCATTTCCAACGCCTCCTGCACTACGAACTGCCTTGCGCCGGTGGTCAAGGTGATCCTGGACAGCTTCGGAATCCGCAGGGGGCTCATGACCACCATTCACTCCTATACCAATGACCAGGTGATCCTGGACATGCCCCACAAAGACCTTCGACGAGCCAGAGCGGCGGGGATGTCCATGATCCCCACGACGACCGGGGCCGCGAAGGCCACGGCCCTGGTCATCCCGGAGGTGGAGGGGAAGATGGACGGGATGGCCATTCGGGTGCCCACCGCGGACGTGTCCCTGATCGATCTCACGGTGGAGGTGGATAAGGAGACGGATCCCGACTCCGTACGGGACGCCTTCCGGAATGCGGCGGACGGGGGACTGAAGGGGATTCTGCACGTCTCGGAGGAGCCTCTGGTCTCGGTGGATTTCACCGGGCATCGGGCCAGCTCCATCGTGGATGCTCCCAGCCTCGCCGTCATGGGTGGGAACCTGGTGAAGGTGCTTTCCTGGTACGATAATGAGTGGGGGTATTCCGAGCGGGTGGTAGACCTGGTCAGGTACGTGGGGGACCGCCTCTAGAGGGCCGGGCCCCCCGGGGTCCTATCCCGGGCATCAGAAAACAGGCAGGCGCGCCGAGCCGGGGTCACCCTCAGGGGCCGGATCGCCACCTCCTTTTGCTTCTCCCGGGAATCCGAC